>JAOTZA010000440.1 GCA_029861655.1 Acidobacteriota bacterium
AGCGCACATAGCGACCGGCCCGATCCTTGATTTGGCTGATGGTCTCTATATAGATGGAGAACTTGCGCTCGCTGGGGACGCTGGCAGTTAGCCCGGCATAGAGACCGTGCAGCGAATCGAGAAGGATCAAGCTCCCCGGCTTGGGCTCGAATCGGGTCGTCTTCTCGAGTCGCTTCCCGGTCTGAAAGTCGTAGAAAGGCATCTCGATAGGCCGTCCGGCGTCCAGCTCAGCGAGGTGCTTGTTGATCAGGTTGAGGTCGAGCGCCTCGGGTGTCTCGAAGTCATGGTCGCCGAACTCATCGGTCGGGTGGAGGCTGAGGTCAAAGAAGTAGTGGTCGAGGGCCAGCGGTACGACCTTCAGACCGGCGGCTTCGAGCCGTTCGCTCAGCTTGACGGTGGTCGTCGTTTTGCCCGAGCAACTCGGACCGGCGACGATGATGAATCGCAGCTCGTCTCGCCGGGCCAGGATCGACTCGGCCGCCTCGGCGATGATCGATTCGTAGAAGGCATCCGAATCGGCGACGAGTTGGGTGAGTTCGTCGCCCTCTAGTCGCGCGTTGAGCTTCTCGACGGTGTGACAGTCGTGCGCAACCGCCCAATCGAGCGTTTGCCACATTGCCTTGTAGGGGATTTTCTCGGCCCGCACGCTACGGCTGCGGGAACGCAATCGCGCGCGCTCGTCGCGGTAGAGGATGAAGGCCTTGGCGGCGTCCTCGTTGCCGGAACGGATCAGCATCCGTTCGACGATGTCCTGGATGTCCTCGACGGTGGGCGGCTCCTCGTCCGAGTAGGTGGAAGACAGGGCGCTGATCACGTCGCCGGTCAGACGTTCGGACAGCTCGCGGTCGTGCCGCCCGGCCGCGGCTGTCGCCTTGTAGATCGCCACACGGATCTTCTCGCGGTCGAACGCCACGACCTCGCCGGTGCGTTTGAGAATTGTCGAGATGTCGGTCGGCATTGAGCAAGTCTAACCCCCACCGCCAGCCAGGAGCTTGTACACGATACGGTGAGCTGGGAGGCTCCTTAGACTATGAGCGGCCATTCGGAGCTCGTGACCAGGGCTCAAGAGGGCGACCCGGTCGCTTTTGGATGCTTGGTCGAGAACCAGTGGACGAGCCTCGTGAGGCTTGCGCGCTCGGTAGTCGGCGAGGCCGAGGCCGAAGACGTGGTCCAGGAGGGGCTGGAACGCGCCTGGCGGAAGCTCCAGGGTCTTAGGGAGCCTGCCGCGCTGGGGAGCTGGCTGTCACGTATCGTGCTCCGCGTTTGCTTCAAGCATCTGCGTCGGCGGCCGGGCGAGCTTGTCTCCCTCGAGGTAGTACCGGAACCGGCCCATGAACCAAACCCGGGACCAGAACTCGATGTAGGCCGGCTGTTGGCAGCTCTGCCGCCACGGCAAAGAGCCGTCATGCATCTGACCGTGATCGAGGGAATGACCGACAGCGAGATCGCACCTATCCTAGGGATCACCGCCGGTTCCGTGAGGGCGCACCGGCGGCGGGCCCGTCAGGGGCTCGAGCAACGGGTCTCTCGAAAGGGAGGAAACACATGACGCAGGAGTGGCGGAGCCGATTCGATCGAGCCTTCGAGGACTGGGCAAGGCGCCCTCCACCCACGCCGCCCGACCAGGCCGCGGCCCGGCTCGTCGCGAGACTCCCAAAGCGTCGCCGCCGTGGCGTTATGACAGCCGGTCGGCCGCGCCTGGCGACAGTGGTGGCCGGTTTGGGCTTGGCGATCGCTATTGGCTGGTTGATCTCGGGGTTGGGAACGTCGGTGACAGACGAAGTGCTCCCGCCGCCGCTCGATGAAAACGTGGTGGTGCTCTGGCTCGATGACCAGACCCCCCTCTATCTCACCGTCGCTCTTCCGGCGACAAAAGGAGGTTTGTGATGAGACGCACAACAACAGCTCTTCTCTTCGTAGCTGGCACCCTGGCCGCCTTTGTCGGGCCCGCGCCCGCGGCCGTCAACACACTGGACACCCGGGTCACCATGCTGGTCGGTTTCCCGGGATCCAGGGATAGCGCGCCATCGGTTCTAGTGGTTCCGGGAACGGTGATTCCCCTCTCGGGTGACAAGCGGCATCGGCTGAACCCCGACGACGACAGCGCCGAGCGGACGGTCGAACTGCGCGACCTGGCGGAGAAGCTCCAGCTCGGCGTCGGCCTGGACTCGGTCGAGATAGCGTACAGCGAGGTCTATTCGTTCGCAGTGGACAAAGTCAGAGAGGTCACGGGACCGCGTGCCTCCTCGGCGATTCGCGGCGACCTGACGCTGCTGGGCTTCA
>JAOTZA010000441.1 GCA_029861655.1 Acidobacteriota bacterium
CCACGAGCCGACACGGAGGTCGGCCGCCACATCCCGCGGACCGATACGGGCGTTCGGCCGACACGGAGATCGGCCGCTACATCCCACGGATCGACACGGGCGTTCGGCCGACACGGAGGTCGGCCGCTACATGCCCCGGACCGATACGGGCGTTCGGCCGACACGGAGGTCGGCCGCTACATCCTACGGACCGATACGGGGGCTCGGCCGACACGGAGGTCGGCCGCTACATCTTGACCGGTGTCGGCCCCTACATCGGCCAGGACATCAGCGCCGGCTTCCCGGTTTTTCCGGTGCAACGCCGTCCGCGCAAAGGGGGCACTCCGCGGCGAGGTAGCTCTCGATCTTCAGTCGGGCGAGGCTCTCGAAGGGGACGGGGAACGGATTCTCGCCACCGGCTCTGTCGATGATCGCGCCGACCGCAACGAGGGTCGCTCCGGCGGCCTCGACCAGCTCCGCTGTCTCTAGGGTCGATTTCCCGGTTGTCACCACATCCTCGACGATGACCACACGCTCACCCTCTCTCAGGCAAAAACCCCGCCGCAGGGTCATCTCACGGTCTACACGCTCGCTGAATCGGAACGGCACGCAAAGCCCGGCGGCCGTCTCGTGACCGATGATCAGACCACCCATGGCGGGTGCTAGAACCGATTCGGGCTGATGAACCCCGAGCCGCTTCGCCAGGGCCGCCCCTACGCGGCCGGCCCTTTCAGGGTCTTCCAGGAGCAGGGCGCACTGGATATATCGCGCCGAGTGCCGACCCGAGGAGAGCTGGAAGTGGCCCTGACGCAGGGCACCGCTCGCTTCGAGCATCCCGAAGATGCCGGGAAGCTCGGTGTCCTCAGTCTTCACGGCCGCGCGTCTCGCGATGGATGGAGTACTGCTCCATCTTCTTGTAGAGGTTCGATCGCGGTGTCTCGATGACCTCGGCCGTCCGGGTCACGTTCCAGTCGTTCTCGTCCAGCTTCTGAACCAGGAACAGTCTTTCTGCCGCCTCTCGGAACTGCCGTAGGGTTTTGGCTCCGGCCAGCGGCGCCGAAAGCTCGGCGCTTCCTCCACCCAGGAGCTCCACCACCTCAGGACGCGAGATCGGATCGGAGGCGCTCAGAATCAGAATCCGCTCGACAACATTCTTGAGTTCCCGGACGTTGCCCTTCCATGACAAACCCTGCAACAGCTCCAAAGCCTCCGCCGACAGCTCCTTCGGAGGGTAATTGTCAGCCTGAGAGAACCGGCGGATGAAGTAGTCCACCAGCTCTTCGAGATCCTCCAGGTGCTCTCGAAGCGGTGCGGTCCTGACCGGAATGACGTTCAGCCGGTAGAAGAGATCCTCGCGAAAGCGCCCTTCCTTGATCTCATCCTCGAGATCGCGGTTGGTCGCGGCGACCACCCGGACGTCCACCTTAACTGTCTTCTGGGCTCCCACCGGTTCGACATCTCCATCCTGCAGCACCCGCAGGACCTTTGCCTGCGTGCGCGCCGACATGTCGCCGATCTCGTCGAGAAAAATGGTCCCGCCGTCGGCGGCGACGAATTTCCCAGTCTGCCGTCGTGAAGCGCCGGTGAAGCTCCCCTTTTCGTGCCCAAACAGCTCCGACTCGATCAGTTCTTCCGGGATGGCAGCGCAGTTCACCTGCACCAGAGCGCGATCACTGCGCTGGCTTTGACGATGGATCGCCCGGGCCACCAGTTCCTTGCCGGTGCCGCTCTCGCCGGTGATCAAAACGGTCGCGGCTGTAGGCGCCGCCTTGGTGATGGTCTCGCGCAGCCGTTTCATCACGGTCGAGGAACCCACCAGTTCATCCGCCGACAGACGCGCAACGCCCGGTTCCCGGTGCAGCCGGTAGTTCTCGATCGCGTTGCGCAAGCTGACCAGAACGCGCTCGCGCTCGAGCGGCTTCTCGAAGAAATCGTACGCGCCGTTTCTCGTCGCCTCTACCGCGGTCGCGACGTCCCCGTGCCCGGTGATGATGAGAATCGGGACGTCGTAGCCCCTCTCGTGCAGCGAGGTCATGACCTCCAACCCATCCATTCCCGGCATCTTGATGTCCAGGAGGATGGCCTCCGGTGCGCTCGCGCGTACGCGATCGAGTGCCTGTTCGCCGCTGGTTGCTTCTTCGACCCGATAACCCTCGTACTCGAGGACCATCCTTAGGCTCTCGCGGATCGAAGCCTCGTCGTCAACGACCAGGACCGTGCCGCGGAAATTCTTCTCGTTAGGCAATCTCGATTCGTCCCACTCCTATCCTACTCAGTCGGTACCTGCGGAAAGACGA
>JAOTZA010000136.1 GCA_029861655.1 Acidobacteriota bacterium
GGCTTGCCATCGGCGACAGCGGTTCCCTCCACCTCGATGCCGGGATTGAGGTAGACAACCTGTTTCTCGGTTCGGCGCCCAGCAGACTTGGAGAGCCACCCGATCAGAGTGTCGCGGGATCGCTCCTCACCGACAAATCCAAGTGCCTCAATCCGAAGGCGCCGAAACTCACCGTAGGTGACGAAAACGCGGAACATGCCGTTGGCGTCGGATTGGACTTTCTCAGCACCACGTGTGGCGGTGTCGACATAGATCGTCGCGTCTTTGATGGGGGCGCCCAGCTGTGGAGCTTTTTGCTTCAACTGCCCGATGATCTCGAACTTCTCGACGTCGATGGTCCCGGGTCTGAGTGTGCGCGTCGAGGTTGAGGCGAGGAGCGGCGTGTCGGGCTTCTTGAAATCCCCCGCCTTCACGGTCTCGGAGGCGTTTCCTGCCTCGAGCCGGGTCGTGTCAGCCGGTTCGGCCGCTTGTCCTGCCGTCTCGGCAGGTTTTGCGTCCGCTGTCTCGCTGCGGACTGTCTCCGAGGCGCATCCGCTCGCCTGAGCGCCGGCCACGATGGCGACTAAGGCAGCGCGGGCCAAGGGTGAGTTCATGTGTCCATCCACAGTGCTCGAGGGAACGTTGTCCTTATCGGTCAGCGTTCGAGCACCGGCTGGTCCAGAGCGCCTGCTGTCTCCCCGCCGTTGTCTTCGACGACGTAGGGCAGCCAGCCCATCTGGTGCAGCCAGGCTTCGGCCTCGTTTCGTCTGTCGTTGTTGATGACGACGTGCAACTCGTCTTTCTTCCTGAATGCGAGATCGGAGTCGAAAGGGAACACGTTGCTGCCGCGGACGACCGCGAGAGGCAGCAAGACGCTGTCCGGATCGGGTGGGTTGCCGATTTCTTCGATCGCGGTCTTATCCCCGGCCCGGCGCCGTGTCCACACTTCGACCATACCGTGCCCGCGCTCGAGGCGAACCATCCAGAGATCCAGGTTATGGGGCTCGGCAAACAGCAACTTGGCGCCGATCTTCTCGACCATGGCCGGGGCGACCGCAGTATGACCGCTGCGCAACGCCATCCAGACATCGGGAACCTTGAACTCCTGTCGGGCCCGGGTAGCGAAGAGAAGGTTGACCTCGTCGTTGGAGAGCACCGCGAGAGCGCCGGCCCGTCCGTCCAGCTCGGCTCGCAAAAGGATGCTCTCTGAAAGCGCGCTTCCAAAAAGGACTCGGAAACCGGCTTCCTCGGCCGCCCGCGATTGGTCGGGGCTGGAGTCGATAAAGACCACCTCCTGCTTCGAGCGGCGAAAGACCGCTCCGAGAGCCAGGCCCAACTGGTTGGCGCCGACGATGACGTATCCGAAATTGCTGGGTCTTCTGACGCCGAGCGCTTGCGCCAGCCAGCCGCCCGAAAGGCCCTGGATGAGCACGGTGGAGGCGATCACGAGAAAAACCAGGGCCCGTAGCTCGCTGCCACCTTGGATACCCGCTTCATCGAGTGTTTGGGCGAAGAGCGAGGAGACGGCGGCGGCCACGATGCCACGTGGGGCCATCCAGGCCAGGAACGCCTTTTCGCGCGCCCCGAGGTCGGTGCGATAGGTGCTGGCCAGGACGTTGAGCGGTCTCACGATCAGCATCAGCGCGGCAACCGTCAGCACTCCCGGCCAACCCAGCGCCCGTACCTCGTCGACGCGGACATCGGCTGCAAGAAGCACAAAGAGCATGCCGATCATCAGGACCGTCAACTGTTCCTTGAACTCCTTGAGGTCTTCGAGAAGCCGGGTCTTCGAGTTGCCAACAACCAGACCGGCGATGGATACGGTAACGATGCCGCTCTCGGAAGAAAGCGAGTTGGACAGCTGGAAGAGTGCCAGCACCAGGGAAAGTGTCAACACATTCTCCAGCCCCTCGGGGATCAGCCGCTCGAAGCGGAGCAGAAAGGCGATAACGGCACCTCCTACGAGTCCGAGGAGAATGCCGATCGCAAAGCGCATCAGGAGATCCTGAGCACCCGCCAGCAGCCCCGGCTTGAGCGGTTGAAGAACAACCTCGAGAGTGACGACGGCCAGAATCGCGCCGATGGCGTCGATCAGCACTCCTTCGGCCTCCAGCACCGTCGAGATCGACCGCTTGAGTCTCAACCTGCGCAACAAGGGCGTGATCACGGTGGGTCCCGTGACGATCACCAGGGTCCCGAACAGGACGGAGCGCCGCCAGTCCCAATCGAGGGCTATGCGCGCCGCCAGGGCTCCGCCCACCGCGGTGACGATGGCGCCGATGGTGACCAGTTGGCGGATGCTCTTGGCCTCTCGCCGCAGGCGGCGCAAGTTGAGGTTCATCCCCCCCTCGAACAGGATCACCGCCACCGCGAAGCCGACGAGCACGTGGAGCGCGTCGCCGAGAGTTGCCGGTTGGACGACGTTTAGAAGATCAGGCCCCAGCAGTACACCGGCCGCAAGCAACAAGACGATCCCTGGTACGCGCAAATGTCGCGCCAGAACCTGGGCCGCCATTCCCGCGGCCATCGCCAGGGCGAGGGTCAGTGCCGGCTCGCCGATGTGCGGATCAGTCATCGTGCGACCTGAACGGGCCGATGGCTTTTACGACTCCAGGCTCCCAGGGACTCCATTGGGGAACAGGGTCGAGATGGCTTGTTTGATTCGCTCGATCCGGCGCGCCGGATTGGGATGAGTACTGTAGAACTCTGGCGGCCGCGCTCCGTCGCCGGCTGCATCCAGAATCTCCATCACCCGCAACATCGATCGCGGGTCGTAACCCGCCTTGGCGGTGAAACGGACGCCGAGACGGTCGGACTCGAGTTCGTCGTCGCGGCCGTACTTCATGTTGACCAGCCTGCCGATCATGGCCGCGACCGCGGCCGAGCCGCGCCCGCCCGACTCGACGGTCGCCATCACCGCGGCACCTGTCAGCCCCTGGGTCAGTTTGGCCTTTGCCATGTGTTCGGCTCCGTGGCGCGCCACCACGTGACCGATCTCGTGACCCAGGACAGCGGCGACCTGTCCCTCGCTTTCGAGCCGTGACAGAAGCGCGGCGGTAAGGAACACCTGGCCACCCGGGAGCGCGAACGCGTTGACGGTCTTCTCGTCGGCGAGGAGGTGGAACTGCCACTGGTAGGGAGTTGAGCCGGCGGCGGTCTGGGCCACGAGCCGTTTTCCGATGCGATCTACCAGGGCCCGCGCTCTCTCGTCGGGATGCAGGCCGCCGTGTTGCTGGGCCATCTGTGGCGCCGCGTGAAGCCCCAGGGCGACCTCCTGTTCCGGACTCAGATCCACGTATTGAGTCTCTCCGGTCAGTTCGTTGAAGTCCTTCTTGCCGAAGTAGGAGATCACGGCGAAAGCGGCGATCGCCAAGGCGATCAGCAGGCGGAGCTTGGAGGATCTACGTTGTGAGCGGAAGGCCATTTTTACCTCTCTGGCGAACAATCGACAGCCGGATTCGTAGTTCGAGAGGCTGCCGCCGCGCCAAACGATGGCCGGAGTATACCGTGGCGGTAGGCGCCTCAATGAGCCCATTTACACCGGTGCAGTCGCGGGAGAGAATAGCAGTTCGGCTCTGAAACAGGACTTCTCGCGAAAGAAAGGTCGAGTATGAAAAAGGTAATGTGTACCGTGGGGCTGGCGACCCTGGTGATGGTCGCAGCCGGCTGCAGCACTCTGGGGATGACCCCTCCCGATGTTACGCTGGTGAATCTCGAGTTCACCGATCTGACCGTGTTCGAGACCACCGGCGAGTTCACGATCCGGTTGACCAACCTCAACCCCGAGCCGATGACCATCGAGGGTGGAGTCTTCACCCTGTTTCTGAACGGCCGAAAAGTCGGCCGCGGGCTGACCTCGGACGTGATGGAGGTGCCCAATCTGGGTACCAGTACGCAGAAGGTACCGATCTTCGTCAACAACCTCTCGCTTGCGACGCGTGTTGCCGAGCTCCTCGAGCAACCGGTCTTGGATTACCGGCTCAAAGCCAAGCTGCACCTCCGGACGTCCTATGGCACTCGGCGGCTGAAAAGTGAGTACAGCGGGAGTTTTTCGCTGTCCGGCGAGGGGAATGATCCACCTGGAGTGGTCGAGTTGAGTAGCCCGGGAAGCTGATCCCGATGAAGCCTCGTCTGCTCCTTGCGGGCCTCGTGCTGTATACGGCAGCGCTGTCGACGGCGCAGGAGATGCCGCCTATGCCGGTGCTCTTTACCGCGGCGATCGAGGGTGAGGTTCGTGGCACCGTCGAGTTGACCGGATCGGTGACGTCGCGCCGCGCCAGTGTCGTGGCCAGTGAGGTGGCGGGTCTGGTCGTCGAGCTGAAGGCTCGGCGAGGTGATCGGGTCGAGCGGGGCGCTCCGTTGGTGCGGCTCCGGTCGAACAACGCTCGGCTGCGGCTGGAGGCTGTTGAGGGTGAGCTCAAAGAGGCAGAGGCGCGCCGGCGCCTGGCCGAGTCGGCGCGCGATCGGGGACGTCGCCTTTTCGCCGAGGAGGTCCTCAGTCAGGAACAGCTGGATGAGCGCCTGTCCGAGTTCGAAGCCACCCAGGGTCGGGTAGATCAACTCGCAGCGGAGGTCGATCGCCTGCGGGACGAGCTGGCCCGAACCACGGTGCGGGCACCGTTTGCGGGTGTCGTCACGGTCGAGCGGGTGAACGTTGGGGAGTGGATCAACGCCGGCGGAGCCGTTGTCGAGATGGTGGATGTGAGTCATCTCGAGCTCGAGCTCGAAGTGCCCGAGGGGCAGATTTCCGGAGTGGTGCCAGGTGAGCCTGTGGCGATCGTGTTCGACGCCCTCGAGGGGCTCGAGGTGGAAGGAAGGGTGCGAGCGGTGGTTCCCGCCGCCAGCCCGCAGGCGAGAACCTTTCCGGTGATGGTCGAAATCGACAACCGGGACGAGAAGATCGGTGTCGGGATGCTGGGCCGAGCGCGGCTGGCGGTGGGCGAGGCGAGCCGATCGGTGCTGGTGCCCAAGGATGCTGTGGTTTCGCAAGGCAGGCAGGATGTTGTTTTCGTCCTCGACGACGAGAACCGACCCGCGGCTGTCGAGGTGCGAACCGGCGTGGCTCTCGACGGCTGGGTTGCGATCGATGCCGACATTGAGCCCGGGGAGCGGGTGGTGACGGTGGGCAACGAGAGGTTGCAACCGGGTATGCCGGTAGCGCCTGAGCTCAAGGAGTACCCGCGGCCGTGAAGATCGTCGAGGGAGCGATCCAGTACCCGGTCAGGGTGGCTGTCGGAGCGCTTCTTCTGGTGTTGTTCGGGGGGCTGGCGCTTTTCCGAATTCCCGTGCAGCTGACGCCTACGGTCGACGAGGCGGTGATCGTCGTCACGACGGTGTGGCCAGGAGCCAGCCCGCAGGAGGTCGAGCGCGAGATCGTCGACGAGCAAGAGGAGCAGCTAAAAGGCCTCCAAGGGCTGCGCAAGATGGAGAGTACGAGCTCCGACAGTATCGGCCGCATCGCACTGACCTTTCGGACCGGCACCGATGTGGACTCGGCCTTGTTGAAAGTCTCCAACAGGCTCCAGCAAGTTCCCTTCTATCCCGGCGACGCCGAGCGACCGGTCATCCAGAGCGCGGGGGCCGAACAGCAGACCGGTGCCATCGCCTGGTTTGTGTTGTTGCCAAAAGAGGAAGAAGGCTTCGAGGGTGAGGTTGAAACACTTTTCACCTTCTTCGATCAACTCATCAAGCCCGAACTCGAGCGTGTCCCCGGTGTGGGGCAGGTCAACGCCTTCGGGGGCCGCGCCGAGGAGATGCAGGTGGTCGTCGACCCGGCGGCACTTTCGGCTCGTCAGATCACCATCACCGAATTGCTGGCGGCTGTCGAGCGCGAAAACCGCAACTACTCGGCGGGGACGTTTGACGAGGGCAAACGTCGTTACGTCGTCCGTACCGTTGGCGAGTACGGTTCACCCGAGGACATCGCGGATTTGGTGATCGCCGTCCGCAATGACGTTCCGGTCTACGTGCGCGATGTCGCCGAAGTGCGGCAGGACTACGAGCGGCCGTTCATCCTGATGTCGTATCTGGGCGAACGAACGATCGCCTTCAACGCCATCCGAGTGCCCGGGTCGAACACCCTGGAAGTGATGAAAGGCGTGCGCTCGGCCCTGAAGGAGATCAACAGAGAGCTGCTGGCGCCGCGCGGGCTCGGTGTCAAACAAGTCTGGGACGAGACCGAGTACATCAACAGTGCCATCGGCCTCGTGAAGCAGAGTCTTTTGCTGGGAGGTTTTCTCGCGGTCGTGGTGTTGCTGTTTTTTCTCCGCAGCCGCAGCTCGACTCTCGTCGTGACGATCGCCATTCCCATCAGTGTCATCGGGACGTTTCTGTTGATGCGCTGGTTTGGTCGAACCTTGAATGTCATCAGCCTCGCGGGCATGGCCTTTGCCGTGGGAATGGTGGTGGACAACTCGATCGTCGTGCTCGAAAACACCTACCGGCATCGACAGATGGGCAAGTCTCGCCGAAGGGCCGCCTACGACGGCGCACACGAAGTCTGGGGAGCGGTGCTGGCTTCGACGCTGACGACGATCGCGGTGTTCGTCCCGATTCTCTTTGTCCAGGAAGAAGCCGGTCAGCTCTTTCGCGATATCGCGCTGGCGATCAGTTGTGCCGTGGGCTTGAGCCTGGTCGTAGCGATCACCGTGATCCCGAGTCTCTCGGCGAAGATTCTGGGGACCCCCGAAGGCAAGCAGCAAAGCGGCTTTCAGGCTCTCTGGGGCGGTGTCGGCCGCGCGCGGCGGATGACGGACTGGGTGGTCGAACGGGTCGAGTGGATCTGCGAGACCACCAACCGCCGTCTCGCGGTGGTCGTCGGGCTAACCGCGTCCGCCGTCTTGCTGTCGGTGCTCCTGGCACCCAAGGCGGAGTACCTGCCAACCGGCAACCAGAACTTTCTCTTCGGGATCATCCAGCCCCCACCGGGGCAGACGCTCGAGCTCAACGCCGCCCTCGAGCGGCCGTATCTGGAGCACTTTGGGAAGTTCTGGGAGGGCAGCGCTCAAGAAACACGTGACCTTCCAGGGGGTGGTGTCCGGGATTTCTTCTTTGGCGCCATGAGCAACATGATCTTTATGGGGCTCAGCGCGCGGGACCCCGGCCGCGTGCGTGAGTTGATGGCGGAGTCGTTCGCGATCAACGCCGAGCTGCCGGGCTCCATCGCCTTTGTCTTTCAGTGGGCGATCTTTCAGGGCGACTTCGGTGCAGGTCGGGCGATCGATGTCGAGCTGACGGGTCCCGATCTCGAACGCCTCGTTGGGTTGGGCGGGCGGGTTTTTGGAAGCGTCATGGAAGTGCTACCCGGCTCCCAGGCGAGACCGATCCCCAGTCTGGATCTGTCGAACCCGGAGGTGCATATCCGGACCCATCGGCGACGGGCCGCGGAACTCGGGGTTTCCAACCGGGATCTGGGCGCCATGGTCAACGTCCTGGTCGACGGTGCCAAGGCCTCGGACTATCAGTTCGAGGGCAAAGAGGTCGACTTGAAAGTCATGGCGTCGGAGCCGTTCGATTACCGGACTCATCTCATCGAGCAATTGCCGATCGCGACACCCGCTGGTGAGCTGGTGACGCTCGGCTCGGTGGCCGACGTCGAAGTCTCGAGCGGTCCCACCGAGATAGCGCACCGGGAGCGCCAGCGGGCGATCACCATTCAGATAACTCCGCCGGAGGAGATTCCCTTGCAGGAGGCGATGGAAGCCGTCGAGGGGCGGATTCTGGAGCCGCTTCGGAGCGAGGGGGAGCTGGGGGGCCTCTATCGGGCGCGGCTCACAGGCACCGCCGACAAGTTGTCGCAGACGGCCGCGGCGCTTTCGCTGAATTTTCTACTGGCGATCGTGATCACGTATCTCCTGATGGCAGCTCTCTTCGAGAGCTTTCTCTACCCGCTGGTGATTCTCTTTTCGGTGCCGTTGGCGGCGATGGGTGGGTTTCTGGGTCTTGGTGTGGTCAACCTCTTCACCCTGCAGCCGCTCGACGTGTTGACGATGCTCGGGTTCATCATCCTGGTGGGCACCGTGGTCAACAACGCCATTCTGATCGTGAACCAGTCGCTCAACCACATGCGGGAGGAAGAGCTCGAGCCGCGCCGAGCGATTGCCGAGGCGACCCGGACGCGGATCAGGCCGATCTTCATGAGTGTCTTGACGAGCGTTTGCGGCATGATGCCTTTGGTTCTCTTTCCGGGAGCGGGTTCGGAGCTCTACAGGGGGTTGGGGAGCGTCGTTATCGGCGGTCTTCTGGTCTCGACGGTGTTTACGATCTTTCTCGTTCCCGCTCTCTTCAGCCTGGTTCTCGACGGCCGCACCCGCTTTCGGCGCTGGTGGGTCGCCCGGGACGCCGCCGTCACCGGCCGCTTGTAGCGGCCGACCTCCGTGGGGGCCGAATCCTCCTCGTGCCCGCGAAGACGGTCGCGTGTAGCGGTCGACCTCCGTGTCGACCGAACACTTCTCGTGGCCGTGTGGACGGTCGCGTGTAGCGGTCGACCTCCGTGTCGACCGAACACTTCTCGTGGCCGTGTG
>JAOTZA010000442.1 GCA_029861655.1 Acidobacteriota bacterium
GCGGCGAGATAGGTGGTGGTGGAATTCAGCGCTGCGGAGCGAGTCTCCTCGAGCGCTTTCAGTCCGCGCTGCAAATCGCGAAGGAGGATCGGTGGCCGGCCCGGCCGTTCGATCCGCGGCTTTTGCCACTGGACCGTGGCGGCGCCCTCTCCGAAACTTACCGCGGAGAGATGCATCGACTTGGTAGTGGGCTCGATCTTGACGCGGTAGTCGCGGGCGGTGACGAGGGGAGTGATTGGCTCCTGCCACGGCCGGATCAGTCCAAGGTGTCCCACCTTGTTGAACTTCCAGAGTTGGTCCCGCCAGCTGCGGACCTCGGCGGCCAAGGCGGCGGCCTCGTCCGCTTTTGCGGTGCGCAAGCGTTGACGGAAGTGATCCAGGAGAAACGAATTCGCGGGCTGACCGGATACCAACGCCTTGGTGAGTGCTCCGAGATACATGGCGTTGAGACCGGTCTCCTTGGCGACCGCACGAGCAGCTCCGGGATCGGCGAGGAGTCGTCCCCGGTGTGCCAGCAGAGCGGAGAAGTAGGGGGTGAGCACCAGTCGTCCCTCGCCCTCACCTTCGGGGCCCGCCGCTCGGACCTGGCTGGTGTAGGCGAAATTGATTCCCCTTCCGCCAGTGGTTCGGAGATAGAGCGCACGAATATCTTTGAGGATCTCGTTGGAATGATCGGCTCGCGAGGTGTCAGGCGAAAAGCGGAAGCCGTCGGGAAGCAGAACCGCGTGTTGAGCAATTTCTTTTCCGGCATCGAGATACTTCTCGAAGAGGGCCGGGGACATCACAAGGGCGCCGCCAGCATTGGTGAACCCTTCCCCCGCCGCGCTGTCGACCGGAAACTCTCGAAGGGGGTCGAGGGAGTCGATGCCAGTGAGATCGCGCACCGTGTAGGTAAACTCGGAGTTGCTCAAGCGGCGCAGGACAACCGGTCCGGGATCGCCGGCCTGCGCGCGTGCTTCGGCATCGAGATAGCGTTTTGCCCAGGCGATCAAGGTGGTGCGTTCTTCACTGCTCGGTTGCTGGCGGTCTTTCTTCTTGGGCGGCATTTCGCCGTTCTCGAGTTGCTCCACCACGTGTTGCCAGGTCTTGGGATCTCTCCGAACCGCTGCGAGGTTTGCAAAGCGTTCGAGATCGAGTTCTCCCTCGGTGGTGGCAGTGTCGTGGCAGTCGAGGCAGTGGCGCTCGAGGAGTGGGAGGACTTTCTGGTCGAACTCGCCCCTCAGGGTTTCAAACGCGGTCGGGTCCGACCCAGTCTGGGCCGGCGCCAAGGATGGGCAGGCAAGGAGGACGAGGGCGAGGACGAGAGCGCGCTTCATGTGATCGAGTGTGGAAATTCAGGTTGAAGCCGCCTGCGGCTGAGAGCAAGGCGCGAAGACCGTCAAGGCGGGGCTCGAATGCAGGGCCTGAACAAGATTACGGGCTCCCGCGTCTAATCTTTTGACGTGTGAAAGATAAACGCCAAGACCCAGTAAGGGGAGCCGTGCTTTTCCGGCCCCTGATTGCGCTTCTGGCAGCCCTCTTGGCGCTGACCGCTGGGGCGGCGAAACCGGATGCAGGACTGATGCTGCAGCTGAAGGCGAGTGGAAAGACGGATGCTCGGATGGCCCGATCGGTGGCACTCCACGTTCCCAGAAACGAGCCAGTCTCTCCCTTTTTGGAGACGGGTTCATTCAAGGCGGTTTGGACGGGTAAGTTGCATCTCGAGAAACGGAGTCGGCTGGTTTTCACCCTGGAAGGGACTGGCCAGGCCCGTCTGCTCATTGACGGCGAAGTTCTGGTCGACCGCATCGGGGTGTCGAACGAATCGAAACGTCTGCGGAGCGGCGAGCATGAACTCGTGTGTGAATACGAAGCGCCTGCGGAAGGTGACGCCAGTCTACGGCTCTTCTGGGAAGGTCGCGACTTCGGACGCGAGCCGGTGCCCGCTACGGCCTTCCGGCACGATCCGACTCATGCCGAGTTGACGGCCCGGATGAAACTGCGCCGCGGTCGAACCGTTCTTGCGGAGAAGCGATGCGCTTCCTGTCACCAGGGTTCGGTCGTTCCGGCAATGGAAGAGCTGCTTCTGAAGGGACCATCACTTGTCGGAGTGGGAGTGCGGCTGCGGCAGGACTGGTTGGTAAAGTGGATTGCCAATCCTACTGCGGTGCGACCCTCGGCCCATATGCCGGCGGTCTTCAAGGTGGACGCGGAGCAGAGTGCCGCCGACATCGCGGCTTACTTGTGCAAGGATGTCCCGGAGGTTGAGTCACAGCTCGCTGCCACTCCCGCA
>JAOTZA010000443.1 GCA_029861655.1 Acidobacteriota bacterium
CCCAGCTCCGAATGGCATAGAATTGGGCCCGTTACGAATCGCCGAAAGTGTTGGTCAAAACAAGGCAAAGGAGAAGGTCATTTCTGCAAAGATATTTGTCGGTAACCTGAATTTCGAAACTACCCGAGACGAGCTCACCGAGCTGTTGACTCCCGTGGGTGAGATCAGAGACGTCTACATGCCAACCGATCGCGACACCGGCCGGCCCCGCGGCTTTGCCTTTGTTGAGTTCTCAACGCAGGAAGAGGCGGCTCAGGCAATAGAGAAACTCAACGACTTCGAGCTGGGTGGTCGAAGACTGCGAGTCAACGAAGCGGAAGAGCGGCGCCCGCAGCGGCGGCCGCCCCAATCTTCGGGCGGTGGCGGTGGGAATGATTTTGGGCCAGATCGCCACGGCGGCGGGCCACCGTCGAAGCCCAAGGGGAGCCGCAAGGGAATGAGGGGGAAGAAGCGTAGTCTGTGACCGAGCGCGGTCGAGCCCAGCCCACTGCCTGGAGCCCGGGGCAGGCGGCATCCCTCGAGAATCTCTTTTCCAATCTCGACACCCCTGAGGAAGAGTTTGCCCAGGCACTCAGCGCGGCCGAGCTGGAGTTCGGCGAGGATCTATGTGGCGAGCTGATTTATCAGCTCGTGCATCTGCGTTTTGAGCCGGGTGAGGCTCGGGAGCATTGGGATCTCCTCCTGGCTCACCGGCGGGAAATGGAGGAAGCGCTCAGCAAGCGAGTCGATCTCCGAGTGGCCTTGGTGTCGTACTTTGTGGAGGTGGCGCAAAAGCTCGAAAACCCCACGGTGATCGAGATGAAGCTCCTCGAGCAAACCAGGGCTCTCGCCTATCGAGATGAGTTGACCGGTCTGCGCAACTTCAGATTTTTTCGAGATTTTTTGGACAGAGAGTTGATTCGCGGCGACCGTTTTGGCGAGCCCGTCTCGCTGATCATGACGGACGTGGATGACTTCAAGGTCTACAACGACCGCTTTGGTCATGAAGTCGGGAACCGGGCTTTGGCCACGATCGGAGAAATCCTGGGAGACACGGTTCGAGGACTGGATCTAGCCGCCCGTTTCGGTGGTGAGGAGTTTGTCCTGGTGATTCCGTCGACCCCCAAGCTTGGGGCGCGAGAAGTAGCCGAGCGGGCACGAAAGCTCATCGAGGACGGGTTCACGGGTTCCGATGAAGGTGAAGGTCTCACCGTTAGCATGGGTGTGGCGACCTATCCGGCCGACGCGGCGGACGATGAGGAACTCATCCGGAGCGCCGACCGCGCTCTCTACCTGGCGAAATCACAGGGGAAGAACCAGGTCCAGCTCTACGACCGGAGCCAGCGCTCCTACCGTCGTTTTACGCTCGAGCTCGCGGGCTGGCACTCGATGCCGGCCGGGGCGGACCATGCGTTACAAACCGTGAATGTCAGCACCGGCGGTCTGAAGTTCCGAACCGATGTCGAACTCGCCATTGGCTCGCTGGTCGATGTACGGTTGGAGGTACCGAATCCGAGACGGACGATCGATCTTGTCGGTCGAGCCGTCCAATGTGAACAGGCGGAAAGTGGTTGGCAGGTGGCGATCCAACTGATCGACATGAACACCAGAGACCGACGGCTCCTCGGCGCGCTGCTGCATGAGCAGCAGGAGTAGACCTCGAGCACTTCCGACCTCTCGCGACGAACGCTGGTGAGAAGATCAGGCTAGGGTGGGTCCGAGAACTCGCGGACGATTTTCCAGGCGTCTTCTTCCCAGATCAAGTCGAGGGTCTTGTTGACCTGGTCGCCGAAGGTGTCGGACTGATAAGTCTGGTTGAACGTCATCCGTATGCGACCGGGAGCGACGACCTCGCGCTTCAGGCCCTGCACTGCGACCTCGAGCGATGCGGGTCGCGCGACTCGAACCCGTCGTTGCTGTACCCATTGGGTTCGCGCCAAGCCGTCGGCAGGCACAAAGTCCGTGGCGTAGTACGAAAGGTAGTCCTCAACTCTCTGGTCCGACCACGATGCCGCCCACGAACGAACGACTTCATCCGCTGTGGCCGGGTCCGGTAGTGTCGCAACCTGATCGCTCGTCGCCGCCGCAGGCTCTGCCGCTGCCTCCGCTCCCGGTTCCGCCGGATCTTGTCCTGATCCCCGCCCGGGGTCTTTTCCGGAGTCTTCTCCCGAAGACCCGGTGGCCGTTGTGGCCCCAGCCAGGGGAGGCGTCGCGTCGCCTTCTCCGTGGGACTGGGCAGCGGTTGAGTCTGTCAGCTTCGTTCTCGAGGCGGCGCTGACGGTTTCCTCTG
>JAOTZA010000137.1 GCA_029861655.1 Acidobacteriota bacterium
CTCTTCGAGAACAGATCGGCCGACGCACAGCGTCAGGCGCGAATCACCGGGTACTTCGCTGCTCCCGGCGGCTGGCGGCCGTCTACCGACCGCTAGCTCGCAGCCCTTCCGACACAGACCCGCATGCCTCGCGGAGCAATTCGCCGCGGGCGACGGTTACCGCCTGCCCCGCAACCAGAACCCGCTCACCGCGTTCGCCGACGCGTACTGTGCCACCGCGCTCGGACGCCTGAAAACCGACCAGATCCCTCCGCCCCAGACGCTTGGACCAGAACGGCGCCAAGAGACAATGCGCCGAGCCGGTTACTGGATCCTCGTCGATCCCTGCACCCGGCGCGAAAAAACGAGACACGAAGTCGAGATCCTCCTGTTCGCTCTGTGCGCTCACACTGATGCCTACTTCCACAACCTCGCGCAGCCGGTCGAACCGCGGTTTCAGCTCTCTCAGCGTCGTCTCCGAGTCGACCAGCGCGAAGTCGTAGAGACGGCTTCGTCCGAACCAGCGGGGGCCGACTCCCAGGGCCTCGGCCAAGCCCGGCGGTGGATCCGTCTCTTTGGGCGGATCGGCCGGAAAATCCATCTCGATCCAGCCTTCTACGGACCGCGCCGACAGGACGCCCGAGCGAGTCGAAAAGGAGACCGGATGTTCCGGCTCGACTTCCCCTGTCTCCCAAAGCACATGCGCGCTTGCCAAAGTCGCATGCCCGCAAAGATCGACTTCAGTCGCGGGGGTGAACCACCGCAGTCCGTATCGTCGCTCGCCCTCCCGCTCCAGAAAGGCCGTCTCGGACAGGTTCATCTCTCGGGCCACGAGTTGCATCCAGTCCTCAGATCGCGACTCCTCGAGTTTGCACACCGCCGCCGGGTTTCCACCGAAAGGCACGTCCGAAAAGGCGTCGACCTGAAAGAAGGTCTGCGACACCGGAAAAGTCTAGCAGGCGTGTGGAATCCTCAATAGACCGCGGGTGTCGAGGGGCCTATTCTGGTCAACACACTGTTGACCAGACCCGGTGTATCGGGCCTGGAGCAAAGGAACCCACCGCGTGAAAAGTCCACCTAGAGTCCTGGCCGTCATCGCAAACCGGGACTTGCTGAGCAAGATGGACCCGATCTTTCGCCGTCGCTCGTTCGAGGTTCACCATGTCCCTTCGGGGGCCAGCGCACTGGTCGTGACCGGCAACGTCAACTATGACGTGATCGTCCTCGAGTCGCCCTTGCTCGACTTGAAACTGAGAAACTTCCTCGCCGCTCTCGGCTCGATAGATTCCACTTCCGACGGTACCAGCCTGCTGATACTAGACTCCGAGGGGCGGGAGCCGACCGTCTCGACAACGTCTCAGCCGGGCGTTCAGACCATGCCGAGTGGCAGCGAGCCCATAGAGATCCACCGGGTGCTGTCCGGTCTGCTGGGGGTCGCCGCACGCCGGACGAGCAGGCTCCTGGTGCAGATCGATGTCAGCCTCGAAGGGGGAACCTCTCTTTGGGTTCTCCCTTCTCAAAACATCTCGCAAAGTGGAATCCTGCTCCGCGGGGGAAACCAACTCGAGATCGGCGAGAAGGTGCGCTTCCGGTTCACACTCCCCGGCGATGAAGTCATCATAGAGGGCGAGGCTCGGGTCGTCCGGCGCACCAGCAAGCACGAGGCGACCGTGGGAACCGCGATGGAGTTCCTCCATCTCGACGAACACCACCGCGAAAGGATTGATGAGTTCGTTCATATCGGCCTCGCCGAGACTGTGGAGTCCCGGGCCGCCGCCGGCTGAGATCGCCTCAGCAGCCGGTCGAAGATTCCGCAGGGAGTACAGATTCGATGATCCAGTGGTTCGCGCCCCACCGAGCTTCCGCAAGCCACCTGAGCCAGCCGTGGGCCACACCGCACCAGGGCCGAATTTGTGCGCCCTTGGGGACGATTTCTGTCGCAATCCAAGGTTCAGGCTCGGCTCTGGAGCCCTCAGGAGACCACCGAGTCGATCATCGAGACTCCGATAACTCTTATCGGATAAGTGGATTACGAAGACATACAGATTTGCGCATACGTCTCTATCACTCGATGGCACGCGCCTTGCTGCTGTAGGAAGCGGGTCAACACACACGAGGTAACGAGCAGCACCGATCACCCAAACAAGAAAGCTATCCGGCCCGGGTTCCCTGGGCCTTCTCCCGCCTTCGATCCCCCCACAATCCCTGCTTCCCGCTGACCGCCCCTTTTCGGGCGGCAGCGCCCCCCTTGGCGCGGGACTGTCGCCGTCCATCCCAGGTTGCCGCCGTTGTCGAGCTTGCGCCGCCACGACCTCCTCGGCACAGCCTTTCGGGCACAGTAGAATGCGGGGGCCGGTCGAGTTTCGAACCTCCAGTCCCCACCCCGAGATGACCGATCCCAGTTATATCTCCTCGGCTGCGACCCTCGGCGCCGTTCTCGACCCCGCTGTCATGGAACTGCGCGAAACCAGTGAACGCTGGGCCAGGTTGCCGCTGGCGCGCAAGATCGAGTACGCGCGCCAAGCCCTCCAGGGCACGGCGCGGACTGCCGAAGGCCAGGTCCAGGCGGCGGTCGCTGCAAAGGGCCTTTCTCCCGACTCGCCAGCGACCGGCGAGGAGTGGATTGCCGGTCCGTACATCACGTTGCGAGTTCTCCGTCTGCTCATCGAAACCCTCGAAGGTCTCAGAAGAGACGGCCGGGTGCCGCTCGATCCGTCATGGGTAGGTCGCCGCAAGGACGGTCGCGCGAGCGTCGATGTCTTCCCGCTGACTTTCTATGACCAGTCGCTTTACGCCGGTTTTCGGGCCCAGGTGAGGATGCAGGACGGCGTCACGCCGGAGAATCTCGACCAGCACATGGCCGGTTTCTACCGCCGCAAAGACCCCAAGGGGCGAGTTGCCTTGGTGCTAGGCGCAGGCAACGTCGCTTCGATCGGGCCCCTCGACGTCGTCCACAAGCTTTTTGTCGAAGGTCAGGTCGTGATTCTCAAGTTCAACCCGGTCAACGAATATCTGGGCCCCTTCTTCGAGGACGCTTTCGGTGACCTGATCCGCGACGGGTATCTGCGAACCGCCTACGGCGGGGCCGATGTCGGAGCCTATTTGTGCGAACACCCCGAGGTGGACGAGATTCACATTACCGGCGGCGCACCGACCCACGATGCCATCGTGTTTGGTGTGGGTCCCGAGGGTAAAGAACGCAAGCACCGCAACGAGCCCCTGCTCGAGAAGAGGATCACCAGCGAGTTGGGGAACGTCAGCCCCGTAATCGTGGCACCGGGCCGCTGGAGCACATCCCAGATCCGCTTCCAGGCCCAGAACCTGGCGACCCAGATGGTTCAAAACTCTAGCTTTAATTGCAACGCGGCCCGGATCATCGTGACTCATGAAGCCTGGCCGCAGCGCCAGGAACTCCTCGATGAACTCGGCCACGTGATCTCCCGTCTGCCGGCCAGACCCGCCTACTACCCGGGAGCGGAGGAACGCTACGAGCGATTCGTCGCCGCTTACCCGACTGCCGACCGGTTCGGACCCCGAGCCACCGGAGCGCTGCCAGCAGCGCTCGCTGTTGGGCTCGACCCCGACGCCGTGGACCAGCCGGCCTTTTCGACCGAGTCCTTCTGCCCGTTCACCGCCGAAGTTCCGTTGGTCGCGCAAAGCGCGGCGGAGTTTCTCGGCCGCGCCGCCACGTTTTGCAACGATAGGCTGTACGGCACCCTCAACGCGGAGATACTGATCGACCCCATGACCGAGAAACGACTGCGCCCCGAGCTCGAGGCGGCCATCGACGAGCTCCGCTACGGCACCGTCGCCATCAACCAGTGGCCCGCCATGGGATTCGCGCTTGGATCGACCCCCTGGGGCGCTTTCCCGGGACACACCCTCGACGACATCCAAAGCGGTATGGGTTCGGTCCACAACACGTTTCTCTTCGACCGTCCGGAGAAGACCGTTATCAGAGGCCCCTTTACCGTCTTTCCCAAGCCTCCCTGGTTCGTCACGCATGCGAACGCACACCGGGTCGGCGAGCGTTTGGCTCGATTCGAGGCAGACCCGGGCCCTTTGCGGCTAGCAGGTATCGTGCTGGCGGCACTGCGCGGATGAAGACCGGTCCGCTCGCTGTTACACTCCTCCATCACCTGACCAGAGGAACGACTAAACATGGGATCAATCGACGCGAACCAGTGCCGCTCCGGAACCAAGCTGATGGTGGACGGAGAGCTCTACACGGTGACCGAAAGATCACACCACAAACCGGGCAAAGGCGGCGCCTTTGTGCGCTTCAAGCTCAAAGGCATCGTCAGTGGCAAATCCATCGACCACACCGTGCGAGCCGGAACCAAGATGGAGTCAGCCGACATCACGGTACAGGCCATGCAGTACCTCTACCGGCAGGGAGACGACTTCGTCTTGATGGACAACGAGACCTACGAGCAAGTGACCATCGGCTCGGACCTCATCGGTTCGGCGGCGGGTTTCCTGACCGAGAACGCCGAAGTCGAGGTGACACTCCACGAAGGCCGACCCATCGGTGTCGAGCTGCCGCAGAAGATGGTTTTCACCGTTGTCGAGACGATAGACAACCCGAATATGGGCAACACCGCGACCAACGTCACAAAGGAAGCGACAATTGACACCGGGCTCACGATCCAGGTTCCGCCGTTCATCAAGACCGGCGAGAAGATCCGCGTGCTGACCGAGAACAGTACCTACCTCGAGCGCGCCTGATCGCTCACGACCTCGACTTGCCGGCGCCGGAGCGCTGATGTGGATTCTGTGGAGCTTTCTGGGACTCGTAGCGCTGGTCGTCGTGGTGGCGCTCTACGACCTCAGCCAGAAGCGTCACGCCATCCTGCGCAACTTCCCCGTCATCGGCCACTTCCGCTATTGGCTCGAAGCGGTCGGTCCCGAACTGAGACAGTACATCGTTACCGACAATGACGAAGAAAGGCCATTTTCCCGAGATCAGCGGCGATGGGTCTACACGTCGGCAAAAAAGCTGAACAACTACTTCGGATTCGGCACCGACAACGATCTCGAGGTCTCTCCCAACTACCTGATCATCCGCCATTCGGCGTTTCCACTGACATCGCCACATCCCGACGATACCGACTACGACCCCCAACATCGGCTCCCGGCCGCCAAGGTGGTCGGGCGGCACCGCCGTCGAGAAAAGGCCTATCGGCCGGAGTCGGTCGTCAACATCTCGGGGATGAGCTTTGGCTCGCTGAGCGCGGCGGCTGTGGAAGCCCTCAATCGCGGCGCCCATCTGGCGGGCTGTACACAAAACACCGGTGAAGGCGGGGTTTCGCCACATCATCGTCACGGTGGAGCCCTCACCTGGCAGATCGGCACCGGTTATTTTGGTTGCCGAGCCTCGGATGGAGGTTTCGATCTGGATCGCTTTCTCGAAACGGTCGCCGCAACCCCGACGCTTCAGAGTGTCGAGATCAAGCTGAGTCAAGGAGCCAAACCGGGACTCGGAGGTCTCCTCCCGGGAGCCAAGGTCAGCCCGGAGATTGCAGCAATCCGTGGCATCCCCGTCGGGCGCGACTGCGCCAGCCCCGCCTGTCACTCTGTGTTCGACGACGCCGACGGCCTCCTCGACTTTGTCGAGCAACTCGCAGACGCCACCGGCCTTCCAGTCGGGATCAAGTCCGCGGTCGGCGATCTCGGATTCTGGCGCGACCTGGCTCGGTTGATGTCGACCGGCTCGCGTGCCGTCGATTTCATCACCATCGACGGCGGCGAAGGCGGAACCGGCGCCGGGCCTCTGGCCTTCACCGACCATGTGGCCCTGCCCTTCAAGCAGGCATTTGCACAGGTCTATCGTGTGTTTGTCGAATGCGAGCTCCAGGACAAGGTGGTCTTTGTGGGCGCAGGAAAACTGGGTTTCCCGGTCGAGGGCTTGCTTGCCTTCGCCTCCGGCTGCGATCTCATCAACATCGGTCGCGAGGCGATGATGGCGATCGGTTGCATTCAGGCGCAACGCTGTCACACCGGCCACTGCCCGACCGGTGTAGCGACACAGAATCGCTGGTTGATGCGTGGTTTGGATCGCCAGTCAAAAGCGGCTCGCTTGGCCAACTACATCGTGGCCCTACGCAAGGAGCTGTCGCAGCTGACTCGCGCCTGTGGCCTTGCCCATCCGGCGCTCATGACTCTCGCCCATTTCGATGTGCTGGACGACCGATTTGGACGCCGTCCTGCGAGTGAGGTGTTTGGCTACTCCGCGGATTGCTGTTTGCCGGGCGCTGACGACCGCGAAGCGTTGAAAGAGATCATGGGCTCCAGCGTACGCGGCAAGAGCAACCACAGCCGGCCCTCCTGACGCATCCGCCCGGCGATTTCGGCGGCGCGTTCGCCGGGTCCCCAGAAGAGGTCGGCCCGCACCGGCCCACGGATCGCACCACCGGTGTCGTGCGCCACCATCAACCGACGATACGCCGCTTGGATTGATGTCGGCAAAACCTGCGCATCTTCGGCGTCGCTACCGCGCTCCGTGACGGCCAGTGCGTCCACGGAGGCCAAAGACTCGGACGGCAGCGTCGTATCGATCCAAAGGGGAACGCCAAGGGGAAGAAACTTCTTGTCGATCGCCACCGAGCGCTCCGGAATCAGGGTCACACCGAGGCTCCCCACCGGACCACTTTCTTGGAGTTCACGGAAGAACACATACGACGCGTTGGTCGCCATCACCGCCGCCGCTTCGGCCGGGTTGTCCTCGAGCCAGCCACGGATCGACTGCATCGAGACGGCTTTGAGCTCGAGTTCACCCCGCTCCACGAGCTCGCGACCAATAGCGTAGTAACGATGGCCGTTCTGCCCGGCGTACCCCACCCGCACCGAACCACCCTCGAAGAGCTCCACCCTCCCCGAGCCCTGGATCTGGAGAAAAAAGGCATCTACCGGATTGTCCACCCAGAGCAGCTCGAGCCCGCGGCCGGCAAGCGCACCACGCTCGATCTCATCGCGGTCGGCAAATGGCTCCAGCCGTCCACCACCGACGGTTCCCGCGACTCGCCTCCCGCGAAGATCGTCGCGGAACTTCCCAAGATCCACGTCGACCAGTTCCGGCGGACGAAGATAGAGCGGCGTATCGAACCCAGCTTGGCGCGACCGGCTTCCTTGGAGAGTCGGCTCGAAGTAACCGGTGAAGAGCCCTACGGCGTCATCCCGGTCGCTAACTGCGGCGGCAAAAAAGAACTCCTCGAAAAAGACCCTCGCGGCGCTGGCTCCGGCCGCTGCCACCTTGACGGCTTCCAGGCACGCTGGTTCCCAGTCCGCAACCTTGCCGGCGACCCCCAAATCGCCGAGCGGACGATCCCCGCCGCGAACCCCGAAGACCCGGCAAGAAGCCTCGAGGGCGCGGACCGCGTCGTCGAGCCCGGGATCGCTGTCCGGCCAGCCGGGCAGATCGGAAAAGGCGACCGCTTCGAGAACCAATTCAGGCTCCCGTTCCTCGACCGCGACGGGCTCTGTTGGCGGAACCACCGGTAGTCTCCGAGCCCACAACCAGAGAACCGCGACCGCAGCCAGGGCAAAGACCACGGCGGCCAGGGTCGCGAAGCGCCAGAGCACGAGCCGCCTACGCAGCTCCTCTATCGAGGAAGGCGCCAAGTCACCGCCACTCATCATAGCGAGCCGCTCAAGGTCAGCCCCCGATGTAGGACATCTCTACCTTCGAGAGAAACGCAGTAGCCGACGACCGCTCTTCGGAATAGCGATCGGTCCGATTCGACCACCTCTCCATCAGCAGCCGCCTCAGCCCTTCGTCGTCCACGCCGGCGCGCATCGGTGCCCGCAGATCGAGCCCCTCGGTCGCGAACAAACAGGTAAAGAGTTTGCCGTCGGTGGACAACCGGGCGCGGCTGCAGTCACCACAGAACGGACGGCTCACCGAGGTGATCACACCAATCTCCCCGGCGCCATCCACATAACGCCAGCGTTTTGCCACTTCACCCGGATAGCCCGGATCGACCGGCTCGATCGGGAACACATCATGAATGCGCTCCAAGATCTCTTCTCCCGACATCACCTCGTCCAGCCGCCACCCGTTGGTCGTTCCCACGTCCATGAACTCAATAAAGCGCACAATATTCCCGCTATGGCGAAAACGGCGAGCCAAGTCCACCACGGTGTGATCATTGACGCCTCGCTTGACGACTGAGTTGATCTTGATCGGTGCGAGGCCTGCCGCCTCGGCCGCGGCAATCCCACGGAGCACTCTCGCCACCGGGTAGTCGACGTCGTTCATGCGACGGAAGATCTCATCGTCAAGCGTGTCGAGGCTCACTGTGACTCGCCGCAAGCCAGCCGATGCCAGCTCGTGCGCCTGATCGGGAAGCAGAGCGGCATTGGTCGTCAGCGCGAGATCCAGGTCGAGCTCCGCCAGCCCCGAGATCAGCTGCGGCAGGTCCCGCCGCAGCAATGGCTCGCCCCCGGTGATACGAACCTTCTTCACCCCCAGGCTCTGGAGAATCCGAACCAGACGA
>JAOTZA010000444.1 GCA_029861655.1 Acidobacteriota bacterium
CCCCTGATCTGTCCACCGATTCGGCCAGC
Source organism: Acidobacteriota bacterium (assembly GCA_029861655.1). Classification (GTDB taxonomy): domain Bacteria; phylum Acidobacteriota; class Thermoanaerobaculia; order Multivoradales; family JAHEKO01; genus JAOTZA01. Next base: position 30 of record JAOTZA010000444.1, read on the forward strand.
GATTGGAGACGCGCCGGGACATCCAGGGGATCGGCACTCCGAGAGCCCTCGGCACCGAGCATCGACTGCGTCTGGGTCCATGCCGCCCGCACCGGCCGATTGAAATAGCGCAATCCACTGATCGAGCGTCGCCCCCTTCCGGTCTCTTCCCTTTCACCCAGAATACGCTCGAGGACACTTGCGACCGTTGCCAGGGGGATGCCCTCGCGCCGCCAGCCGGAGGCGACTCTCCAGTCTTCGGGCGACAGCAAGAACGGCGCCCCGCGAAGTCGGATGAACACCTCCTCGACCGCTCGAAAGTACGAGTGGTCTGAGTCGTCTCCGGAACTGGCGCTGCCGCTGCTGTCGGGCTCCGTCGATTCCATCACTTCCCCAGCCGCCAATGTTGTCACTTCACCTCCCACCCGCAGACGCAGAAAGCCCCGGTCATCGAGTCCTGCAAAGAGTCCTTCGACTGCCCCACCCGCGGTGCGGCAACGCAGCGGATCCCCCTTGCGATGAACAAGGAAGTCAGAGAAACACTCCACGGCGTAACGATCGTCTTCCACGTGCTCCAGCTCCTCGATGACCGATGAGACCAGCTCGACGACGAGCTCCGGCAGTTTCGGAGTCGACTGCGCCTCGAGAGCCACCGAGGTGGCATTGGGCGCGGGCAGGCTCTCGAGACCCTGTCCGTGGTTGACACCGTAGCCCACGACAACCGCAGGTTCCCCATGGCAGCCCGGCACGACCTCGATCAGAATCCCCCCGATCTTTCGGCCCTCGACCAGGAGGTCGTTCGGCCAGCGCAAGCCGATTCTCCGCCCACCCGCGGGTGAATCCAGATGCCGGCCGAGTCCGCGGGCGAGTCCCACCGCCACCAACAACGGCAAGACCGGCAACCGGTTACGCGGGATCGCCGGAATCAGCAGAGAACTGTAGACGCCTAGTCCAGGTGGGCTGTTCCATTGATGTCGCCGCCGCCCGCGGCCGGCGGTCTGTTCCCAAGCCACGATGACTGCCGGGCGGGGCTCCGCTCCGTCCCTGACGGCCGCGGCGACCATGCGTTTTGCCAGCGAGTTGGAAGAGTCCACCTCGCGAATGACGACCCAATTATCCAGCCGCCGGTCGTTGGCGGTCCCGGCAAGGATTATCCGGCTGAACTCACGAAAGGACACTTCCGGTAGCCCGTCTCAGAAGGCGGAAACGGCATCGACCGCTTCGCGATCACCAAGGGCTCGATGAAGAAGCCTACTCGACCTGACTCTCGAGCTCGCGGAGACGCTCTTTGATGACGACTTCGGCAAGGTCGGGAACTACTTCCCAGGCTACATCACGGACCGCACCGTTCGCCAAGAGCTCTGCCACCCGACGGGCGATTCGATCCACCGTCTCATCCGAGATTTCGGTCATCGGCGTATCCTTCGCCGACTCCACAACCACGGCCCCTTCGTCATTCTCCACAGCCACCACCGGGACCGGGGAGGTCTCGACAAAATCCCCTTCCCAGTCATCTTGCGCCGCCTCGGACACAGCCTCCCCGACGGCGGGAGAAACATCGACGGTCTCCGTCAGCTCGGGTGCCGCCGAGGTCACGAACGGCTGGCTCTCGGCGGCGCCCTCCATGGCCGATTCCTCTGCACCGTCGGACACCTCGCCGGCTAGCAACTCGCGCACCGTTTGCAGAAGCTCTTGAGAGTCGAACGGCTTCTTCAGATAACGATCGGCGCCGCATTCCTCTACATCTTTCTCTTCGAAGGGCTCGAACGTTCCGACCAGGAGCAGAACCGGCGCTCCGGACTCGCTCTCTTTCACGTGTCGACACACCTCATAACCGCTGACACCGGACATATGCACGTCGGCAATCACAAGGTCTGGAGTACCGACCTCCAGACGCTCCAGGGCCTCCTCTCCGCTCCCAACCGAGTCCAGCTCATAGTCTTCGTCCATAAAGGTCAACTCGACGACCTTGCGAATGGTGACGCTGTCGTCGGCCAACAGGATGGTCTTGCTCATGCCGGTTTCTCCAGGTTCAAGTCAGGCGCTCGCCAATGACGATACGCCAAGCCGATGGTTTAAGTACTCGACGATCTCGGTGGTCGTGGCGCCTGGCCGGAAGATCTCGTCGACTCCAGAGTCCTTGAGACCCGCGATGTCCTGATCCGGAACGATACCGCCGGCAAAGAGCAGGACATCGTCGGCGCCGGCCGACTTCAGTAGCTTCGCCACCTCCGGGAGAAGGACATTATGCGCGCC
>JAOTZA010000138.1 GCA_029861655.1 Acidobacteriota bacterium
GAAGTAGCCGCGATCCGGGATGGTGCCGCCACCCATATAGACACGGCGGGCGGCGCCACGCCGGCCGTGCACCGTGCCGTCGATCCGATCGAGCGAGATCTGCGGCTGGAGCTCTCGAATCCGGCTCTCCGCGTAGCGACCGGCAAGCATCTCGATCACCAGATCGAACTGGCGTCTCGGCAGCCGGTTGTAGGGTTCGCTCGAGCGAATCTGCTCGAAGAGATCATCCAACCGCCACGTTTCTGTAGCGACCATCGACAGGATCACCTGGGCCAGCACATCGAGCGGAGCGTGTATCGGCCGCACCTCTTCCAGGTCGTCCTCCAGGACACACCGCGCCATCACGGCCGCATCCAAGAAGTCGCGATCGAAGAACGGAAACAACTGGCCCTTGCTGACCTCGCCCACTCCATGACCCGAGCGACCAATCCTCTGGATGGTCGAAGCAACGGTCGGGGGTGTCGCCAGCAACAGCACTTCATCCAGCGCGCCGATATCGATCCCGAGTTCGAGTGAGCTCGTCGCCACGATCGCCGACAAACGGCCCTCTTTGAGTCGTTGTTCGACGACGGTACGAATCTCTCGAGATAGCGAACCATGGTGCGAGTAAGCGACTTCCGCACTCTCGCCGTCGTTGAGCAGCCGCGTCAGCTTCTCGGTCGCCCGGCGACTGTTGGCGAAGATCAGCGTCGATCGGTTGCCGGCGATCGCCTTCTTGAAGGCGCCTACCAACGCCTCCCACTTGGACTCCTCGTCGTTAGTGTCTCTCCTGCTTCCAAGCTCCCGGCGCTCCGCTTCGAGCGACCCATTGGCTTCGTCTCCGGGCCGCTCGATCGATCGAACCACTAGCGGCGCAGCCGGCGCGACCACCCGGACTTCGTACCTCTTGGTCTCGCCGGATCGAACGATTCGGACCGGCCGGGGTCGGTGTTCGACGGCACCTCCCACCTCGCATGTTTGATAGCCGCCCACAAACCGGGCGATCCGCTCGACCGGACGAACGGTGGCCGAGAGCGCCAGGCGCTGAAACTCGCCGGAGAGAGGTACCAGCCTCTCGACCGCGGTAACCAGATGGGTGCCGCGTTTGCTGGCCGCCACTGCGTGGATCTCGTCCAGGATCACCGTGCGGATTCCTTCGAGCAGCGACCGGCCGCCGCGCGAGGTCAGGAGGATATTGAGGCTTTCAGGGGTCGTGATCAGAATCTCTGGAGGTTGGCGGATCATCCGTTGGCGTTCCCGGTTGGGTGTGTCGCCGCTGCGCGTCATCACCCGCACCGACGGCACCGTCTTGCCGGTGTCGGCGCCGGCATCGGAGAACACCGTCTGAAGCTCGGCCAGAGGGCCCAACAGATTCTTCCGGATGTCGTTGTTGAGCGCCTTGAGCGGCGACACATAGAGCGCGCGAAGACGGCCCCCCTCCCAGGCGCCGGTCAACAGGCGATCGAGAGCCCAGAGAAAGGCGGTGAGCGTTTTTCCACTCCCGGTCGGCGCCGTGACCAGCACATGGTGCCCGGCCGCGATTTCCGGCCAGGCACGCCGCTGAATCTCGGTCGGCTCGCCGAACCGCGAGCGAAACCAGCGTTCGATGACCGGATGGAAGATCTCCGCCACTGCGACGGGCATCGGGTCAATGTATCGCAGGTGATCGGAAGCGCTCGGCACTTCTTAACGGCTGATCGCGACGTCTAAATCCGGCGGGTCGGACAGCGCCCGCTTGACGGCGCACTGATCCACCGCCCGCAGGATGGCTCTCTCGTACTTTTCTGGAAAGCCGCTTGGCAGCTCGAGCAGGATTCGAATCCGGGCCAACCGCCTCTCCTGCTCGTCCCGCTCGGTCTCGAGGTGGAGCGCCAGACCGTCCGTCTCGATGCCTCGCTTCTGGCAGAAACGCAGCGCGTAGAAACCCGAGCACGTAGCGATCGAGGCCAGGAAAAGGTCGAAGGGTGGTGGCGCCGCATCCTCGCCCCCGTATCTTTCGGACTGATCCGTAAGGACCACGTGCCCGCCTGTTTGGGCGCTGACCTTCAACCCTCCCGGGAAACCGACGCTCATATTCATCGCTCATCCTCCGTCGCGTCAACGCGACTCCGGTGGTGAGCTCGATCCTCTCCGCTGGGGACGGACCCGGCTACACCCCGGAGGGTGGGCGATCGCTCGGAGACAAGAGGCTCGACAGCTCGGTGTCGTGACGGCGGGAAAGAAGAAACTGCGCCGAAATAGCCCCTATCAAGGCGAGAAACATGTCCCATTGGGTGTCCCACACATCGCCCTGGGTGCCCAGAAAGGAGTCGGCCGATGAACCGCCCAGGATCGCCGCCCACCATTCGATCAGCTCATAGAACGCGCTGAACCCCAGGCAGACGCTCGTCACCAGAGAAAACAGCCACTTGCCGCGGACAAGCGGCGAGCGCCGGAGCAGAATCTCACGCGCCAGGATCGCCGGGATGAAACCCTGCGCCAAGTGACCGATCCGGTCGTAGTGATTGCGCGACAGGTCGAAAAGATCTCGCAACCAGTCGCCCAACGGGACGCGGGCGTATGTGTAGTGGCCACCCAGGATCAGGATCAAGGCGTGGAGAAACAGCAGCCTGTAGAGAAGCGGCGTCAAGGGAAACCGCCGGTGAGTCACGATCAAGATCGGTGCTCCGAGAAGAACGGGGAAGACCTCGAGAAGCCACGTCACCCTGTCATGCGGCGCCCACCCGGAAACAACCAGCGTCACACCGGTCAAGGCCAGCAAGACCAACGGCTCTTTACGCGTCACTTCCACCGTGCGTCTCGAGCCGTAGGTAGACCGGCGACGAGCTCACCTCGAACCGCCGGTGATCTGTGACCCGAATTCTCTTGCCGTCGCGGTCGATCGCTTCGACCACCGCCTGTGGCAACTCGAGGCTCACTGGTTCCCCCATGCTCCATGCCACGATGATCTCGTCGCCATCACGGTGCCGCAGACGAAGGGCTCGGGTCGGCGGCGCTGTATCGAGTTGCTCCACAAAGGTCGATCCACCGAGCTCACGACAAAGTGTCCCGAGGGCCAGAAAGCTCGGCCGACGGCGCAGAGAGGCTCCGTCTCCCGGGTCAATGAGCCCATAGCCCTTGGCGATCAGCCGCCACCAATAGACACGTTCGACCAGCCCTGTGGCCAGAACCGAGAGATAGTAGCGAGCCAGGTAGTCGGCCTGCGTCTGCTCGTCGACTGAAACGGTCTTCCCCGCCGGCGAGTGCGGCCCCTCCCAGAGAGGCCAGTTGAACTCGGTGACCCAGAGCCGGCCGTCGCAGTTGGCCCCGGTGTCGGCGATCGCCCGCATCAGGACGGCCTTTTTCGCCGCGTCGAGACCGAGTTGGAGGCTTTCCGGGGCACCACGCCGGTCCACATACAAAAGACTGGACACGACATCGAAATGCAAACCGTCTCGCCTCATGTTCAGCGGCGCTGCCATGGCGTAGGGCTCGAAATCGATCGCCGCGGGTCCCACGAGCTCGACACCGTCGAAGCGACGCAAGATCTCCGACGCCGATGACGCGAGATCGAGGTACTCGCGATAGCTCCACACGCCCCACTTGCTGCGGTTGATGGCCTGACCGATCTGAAACGAGGAGCCATAGGGCGTAAACCGTTCCGCCAGTTCACCAACCGCATCCGTCCATCGCGCTCGGTCGCGGGCCAGCTCGCGGGTTTGCGGCAGCGCAAACGCCACCGTGAGTCCGCGCGCACAAAGCTCCCGCGCCAGCCGTTCTTCCGACTCGTGGTGGTGGCTCCATGGGTGAAGACGCAGCAGCACGTGGGCGACCCCCAGATCCTCGATCGCCACCAGTTGCTCTTCCATTCGTTCGTGCGGGCGAAGCGCCAGTCCCATAGAAGCCCAGCCGAACTCCCCCTGGTTCAGAGAGGCCTCGAGCTCACGATAACGACGGCGGATCGACGGCGCCGCTCGCGCCACACACCAGGCGGCCTCCAGGTGGGCCGGCAAGTCCGACAACCGGACCACCGTCCGTGATAGGCGACCGGCGTGCTGATGCGGTTGGTCGGAGAGCTCATCCCAGACGATCCGATCGCGCGACGACGCATCGCGCGGTGCCTCGGGGATATGAATATGTGCGCGGCGGGGCTTCAGCCGGCTCGTTACTGCAGACAACGGCGCACGAGCGACTTTCTTGAGACGATTGCGCAATAGGAAGGAATTCACGAACACCGAAAACAACAGCCGGTCACCGGAACCGGGCCGCCGCGAATCGCCCCAATAGGCGGTGAGAAAACGGGCTTGATCATCCCGGTCGAGAATCGGCAGCCGGCACATGTCTCGCATCCGGCCCATCAGACCGAGCCGCCTCTCGAGCCGCGCTCGATTGGGGTCCACCAGATAGATCTTCGGGGGCCCGGGTTCACTCGCAGTGCATACGAGAAGATTTCCAATCGAGAGATCTCGGTAACGAATCCGGCCATCATGGAGTCGCCGGGCGATCCTCGCGACACTGTCGAAGAGCTCCCGCTTGTCGATCTCGGGGAAGAGCTTCTGCTCGCGACCCGCATGAAGCGCGCGAAAGTAGTGGCGGATCTCGAAGAAGTCGCGCAGCTGCTCGGTAACAAAAAACGACGGCCCCTCGGGGGTCTTCGATTCGACCAGCAAAAGCGGCGCCGGTGTTCTGATCCCGCAGCCGACAAGCGCTCGAGCCACTCGCCAACTCCTGGCCGCCTTACTTCCACCGAGTCGCCTTTTCAGCCGTGCTGTTGTGCCCTGGTTCCGAAACTGTTTGACGACCGCTTCTACAGTTCCGCTGCCCGTTTCGATCTCGACGGAGTAGAGATAGTTGCGCCCCCAGTGAAGCGTCCCCGAAGCCGCGCTCGGATCGACGACGCGAGCGACTGCCCGCGCCACGTCCAAGGTGGCGAAGCGCTGCGACACCTCACCCGTAAAATCCTCGAGATCAAACTCGAAGGTCTCGCTCGTGCGGTCAGGCATGCCCGGCGTCACCCCAAAAGACCGTGGAAGGTGGCCGACAGGCCGGCTATGCCTCTACGATGCTGTAGTGGTCGTGCGCCAGATCCTCGTCAGCCTCAATCGCCAGCTGCTCGCCGAGCAGCTCGGTCAGCTCTTCATACACCTCGTGCTGATCCGATCGCAAAGCCGCTTCGACCTCGGGGTGGACCCGCACAACCAGCTTGTGGTCTCCGAGATGGCCTGTGCGGTTCAGGACCTCGCGCCGCAGATTGAGACAGATCGTGGCGATCGACAGGACCCTGCCGCTGCCACCGCAATCGGGGCAGGGCCGCGTCAGAATCCGCGCCAGGTTCTCGCGACTTCTCTTGCGCGTGATCTCGACCAGACCAAAGTCCGACAGCCGCAGCGCCTGGTTCTTGGCCCGGTCCTTCTTCAATTCGCCCTCGAACGCCTGCCAGACCAACTCGCGATTGTCCGCATCACCCATGTCGATCAGATCGACGACGATGATGCCCGAAAGGTCTCGCAGTCGAATCTGCCGAACGATTTCCTTGACCGCTTCCAGATTGGTCTTGACGACGGTCTCTTCCAGATTTGTCTTGCCCACAAAACGGCCGGTGTTGACGTCGATGGCTACCAACGCCTCGGTCGGGTTGATAACGATGTATCCCCCGGACCGCAGCCAGACCTTGCTCTTGAGCGCCGCGTTTATCTCCCGTTCTACTCCAAGCCGCGAGAACAGCGCACCCTCTTCTTCGAACAGGCGGATGCGCTCTTCGAGCCCCGGATCGATTCGCGTGGCCAGCGCGCTGACACTCTCATAAGTCGCCGCTCCGTCAACCAGCAACTCGGAGACGTCGTCGGTAAACCGATCGCGCACCGTCCGCAGCGCCAGATCGTAGTCTTCGTGGATCAGCGCCGGAGCACGAGTCGACCGCACGTTTTCACAGATCTCCCCCCAGCGCGCCGCGAGAAACTCCACGTCCGCAGCAAAGTCCGCGGCACTGCGCCCCTCGCCTGCGGTCCGCACGATCAGCCCACCACCCTCGGGAATCAGCTCCTCGAGAACGTTGCGGAGCCTTTCGCGCTCATCGGAATCCTGGATGCGTCGCGAGATTCCGAGGTTTTGAACTGTCGGGACAAAAACCGCATAACGGCCCGGGAGAGTGATTTCGGTCGTGATGCGGGCGCCCTTGTTGGGAAGAGGCGCCTTGACTACCTGGACGATCAGCTCCTCACCTTCCTTGAGCAGCTCCTCGATCTGACGCCGCTCCACAATCGGAAATTCCCGCGTTTGCGGATCCGCCTCCGCCAATTCGTCCAGATCAGAAATCGTGTCGCGAACGTCTCCGACAAACAGAAAGGCATCGCGCGTCAGTCCGATGTCCACAAAGGCCGCCTGCATGCCCGGCAGAATCCTCGACACTCTCCCTTTGTAGACATTCCCGACGACGCCGCGACTCTTTCGCCGCTCCATGTGGATCTCGGTAAGCCTGCCGTCCTCTAGCACGGCGACCCGCGTCTGGTGAGGGTCGCTCTCGAGCAGCAACCGCCTGTTTACCGGCGGTGGCGAGTCGGCTTCAGGCTTTTCGTTATCGGTTGACATAGCGACGAAAGTCCACTCCCAGAATCAGACCCGTGGCGGCAAAGCTGAAAAGCAAGAAAGACCCTCCGTAGGAAAGAAACGGGAGTGGAATCCCCGTGATCGGTAAGAGCCCGACTACCATCGCGGTGTTGTAGAGAACGTGGAAAGCAATGCCAGAAAGCAGTCCCACAACCAGAAGAATACCGGTCCGGTCACGGGCACGCGTTGCCACCGTGACGCCGTTGAGTACGTAGGCGGCAAAAAGGCCAAGGACGATCGCCACGCCGACAAAGCCCCACTCTTCGGCCAGCACCGCGAAAATAAAGTCCGTGTGCCGCGCCGGCAGAAACCGCAACTGACTTTGCGTCCCCTGCATATAGCCGCGGCCGGTGAACTGACCGGAGCCGACGGCGATCTTGCTCTGGCGCAGCTGATATCCGGCGTCTAGCGGATCGCTGTTGGGGGAAAGAAATGTCTTCACGCGCTCGCGTTGATAGTCGAGCGTCGCGAAATTCCAAACCCCCACGGCCAGCACCGCCAGCGCCAGCGCCCCGGCGACCAGCACTCGCCAACGCACGCCGGTGACCAGGACCATTCCGAGCGCTAGCGGAACAAACATCGCCGCTCCGCCCCAATCCGGCTCGAGGGCAACCAGCGTCATCGGCACGCCGATCATCAAACACACCACCAGAATCTGACGTTTGTTCATATAGCGACGATTGACACCCGCAAGATAACGGGCCAGGAACAAGACGGTAGCCAATCTCGCAAAATCCGAAGGTTGAAATTGTGCGGCACCGATTCTGAGCCAACTCCGTGCGCCGCCCGCCTCGGACCCAATGAGCAAAACGGCCACGAGAAAGCCGAGAGACACCAAATAGATGGGCAACGAGAACTTGGTCAACAGCTGATGGTCGACCGAGAAAGCGATGACAAAAACCGATAAGCCAATAGCGATTCGCAGAAGCTGACGCGGTAGATAGTCGATCGCCAGCTCTGAGCTGGCACTGTTGATGGTGGCCAAACCGATCACCGTCAACGCCAGCGCCGAGCCGAGCACACCCCACCGGACTCCCGCCAGATAGCGGAAGATCGGTGCTTCCTCAGGACTTCCGGTTAGAAGCCCGATCGCTTTCGAAGTACTGCTCATATAGCAATTTGGCCAGCGGGGCCGCCTCCTCGGACCCCTTTCCACCGTGTTCCACAAACACGACAACCACCAGTTCGGGCCGTTCGAAGCCTCCAAAGGCGGCGAACCAGGCATGGTCGCGCATCTCGAATGGTAGATCTTCGCTACTCACCCATGTTTTCTGCTCTACGACTTGAGCCGTTCCGGTCTTGCCGGCAATATCGACACCGGGAATTCGTGCCGCCGCCCCCGTACCGCGCTCGTTGACCACCGCCCTCAGCGCATCTCTGACGATCTTCATCACATCGGGCTCTATCGGCAAGATCGTCGTCTCGGTTTCGCGATCAGCTGTTTCGCGATTGGAGATCTCGAGCCGCGGTATCACGCGTTTTCCACCGCTGGCGACCGTCGCCATCATCGACGCGATCTGCAACGGTGTCGCCAACAGCGGTCCCTGGCCGATCGCCACCGAAATCGTCTCTCCCGGGTACCAGGGACCACCGCGCACTCTCTGGCTCCACTCGAGGTCCGGGACCAGGCCCGGCTTCTCCCCGGCGATGTCGAGACGAGTCGGCACGCCAAAACCGAACAAGCGCGCATAGTGGGCGATGCGGGTGATTCCCAGCTTTTGACCCAAGTGGTAGAAGTAGACGTCGCAGGACTCTCGTATCGCGTTGTGTAGATTCACCGACCCGTGGCCGCGTCGCTTCCAACAGCGAAAACGACGGTCGTAGATCCGGGTCGACCCACCGCAGAAGACTTTC
>JAOTZA010000139.1 GCA_029861655.1 Acidobacteriota bacterium
GCGGTGAGCCGGTCAACTCTTGCACGATCACGTAGAGCGCGATGGTGTTGAACCAGTCGCCAAAAAACGAGGCGACCGCGCCGCTCCACACGAGCCGGTAGTTGCGGTTGGTTCGCAGGAGAGAGAGGTATTCGTTCTGCACGGCGGGGCGGGATCATCTCATTGTGCCGAGTGGCTAGCTTTAGCGAGGAACGGCCCCCTCGTATCGTGCCGCTACCTCGGGATCGATCTACTCGAGGACTCGGATCGCGTAGGGATAGCCGGGGAAGTCGAAGACCCCCACCGGGTCTCCGCGGATCTCGACTCGCGTCGGGAACACGTCGACCGGCGCTGGCCGGTCTCGCAGCCGATCGCCGATCTGGCGGCCGCGTTTGAAGAGAAGAAGCAGACCCCGTTCATCTCCGATGGCCCAGAAGGGCTCCCCTCCCCAGCCGTATTGATCGAGCTCGAAGCGGGTCTGCACCACGGTCGCAGTTCCCGGGACGTCGTCGACGACAAAGGCGATCTCGCTGGCGTAGTGGATGTCCTCGCTGGAGAAGGGTCCATCGGCGCTGTTGCCGAGATCGTGCCGCGCGATGTACTCGAGAACATTTCCTGCTGGATCCCAGAAGAAGACCGAGTGGGCGTTCCAACGTCTGAAGTGGCGCACATCGTCGGGGAACGAGGGGTCGCGCAGGTTCTCAGGTGTGATGAAGAGGGGAGTTCTCTCGAACTGCCACTTCCGCGCGGCGAGGATCTTGTTCTGTGGGATGTTGAAGGCGAAGTGGTAGAAGGGCGCGGCATTCGCCTCGGAGGTGTAGGTGAAGCGGATCTCGGTGCCACCGGCCTGGACGACGAGTTCTTTGTCCTCCTCGAAAAGGATCGGCAACCCGAGTTTCTCGCCGTAGAAGTGCTTCATGTCGCTCACGGGCGAGGTGGTGACGAGATTCAAGCCGAGGAGCCGGGGCGCAATCTCGCCGCTCGGTTGTGCGGGCGGTTCCAGCGGCGCATTCTGTTCCCCCTGGGCCCATGCTGCGGACCCGTGGCCGTTCAGGAAGAGCGCCGCAGCGGAAAAGCGGGTCAAGAGCTGACGCCGGTCGAGCATCTGGGTTCGATCACGGGGTCTTCGCATCGGAGGGATCATGAGGATACCCGATGGGTCTTCGAACCGTGGCTCGTGGGGGAAGACCGATAGACTGACACTTGTGAAACGTTGGATTGGACGTTGGATTCTGGGTGTCGGGGTGGTCCATACGCTCTTCGGCCTGGTGGTCTTTCGCGGCACCTGGCAGACGCTCTGGGCGGAAGGTCTTTTCAATACCGTCAACGGCCAGCCGGAAAGGGAGTTCCCGGTCTGGTTCCTGAGCGCTGGAATCCTGACGATGCTCTTTGGCTCTCTGGTGGATTGGGTCGAGGGACAGGGCTGGCCGGTGCCCCGTTCTGTTGCGTGGGGGCTGCTCGGTATGACGGTGCTGATTCTCGTCATCATGCCGGTCTCCGGGGGCTGGCTTCTCCTTCCTGCGGTAATGGGGCTTTTCAATCCAAGGACCTAGACGGGGAATTCGAGAAAGCGTCGTAGAATCCATGTCCACAGCGACGTTCCGCCCACCGCTGTATCGTGCGGTGGACACCTGATCAAGGGAAACTCGGTCGATCGGCCGCCGTTGCGTCGACGTCCGAAGAGGAAGGTTTTCGAAACATGCCGACACCGACACCCCACATCAGTGCGAGCCCGGGCGATTTCGCCGAAGCGATTCTTCTTCCCGGCGACCCATTGCGCGCCCAGCACATCGCCGAAAGCCACCTGGACGACGCACGCCAGGTCACTCGGGTCCGCAACATGCTGGGCTTTACGGGAAGCTACAAGGGCCTCCCGGTCTCGGTGATGGGTACCGGGATGGGAATCCCTTCGGCGTCCATCTATGGTGCCGAGTTGATCAACGAGTACGGTGTGCGCCGGCTTATACGGGTTGGGAGCTGCGGTGGTATCGCCGAGAGTGTCAACCTCCGAGACGTGATCCTGGCGGTTGGCGCGTGCACGGACTCTCCCGTCAACCGGCGTCGCTACCGGGGCAATGACTTTGCCGCGGTCGCCGATTTCGGGTTGCTGCGAGCGGCCGCCGAGGCAGGGGACGAGCTGGAACTGCCGATCCGGACCGGCGTCGTCCACACGGCGGATCTGTTCTACGGGCCCGAGTCCAACCCCTTCGAAGCGATGCTGAAGATGGGTGTGCTGGCGGTGGAGATGGAAGCGGCCGGTCTTTATGGTCTGGCCGCGGAGCGCGGAGCGCGGTGTCTCGCCGTCATGACGGTCAGCGACCATGTCATCACGGGCGAGAGCACATCCTCGGACGAACGACAGTCGACGTTTGACGAAATGGTGCACCTGGCGCTCGAGGCCTTGGTGCGCGATTCGGCTTCAGATTAGCTCTAGGGTTCGCTCTTCTCGGTCTTGACCGCGGCGAAGAACCCACCGCTCGCGTAGCGGCCTCCGCGAATGCGGATCAGGAAGTGGTTGGTGCCCTCGACCAGCGGCTGGGTGGTGTAGGGCGATGGTGGGTGGTCTAGGTTGACCCCGAAATCGTGCCAGGCAAAGCGGTCGGCGTAGGCGTAGCCCTGGAAATGCCCGTTGAGCCAGTGCGTCATATCGTCGATGGTGCTGAATTCGACTTCAGCGTTGGTTTCCGGGGGCACTTCGATGGTGGTGTGGAAGTAGGCGACGGTGTTCTCGCCGAGGAAGTCGACAACGCGACCCGTCACGACCGCGCCTCGGGCGTCGGTCTCGAACTTGCGCCACCGGTGTTCGACGCCATCCTCTACGACTCCGCCGCTTGTCGGCACCGCTCTCCGTTCGAGCTCGCCGTGGGTCCCGCGTAGTGGTCCCAGCACCTGCCAGTCTCGCAGCATTCGTTCAGGACGGTGATCGATCCCCGTTGGGAGTATCGGACCGCGATAGCTCAAGCCATCGATCGATGTTACGCGGACGTTGTCGATCCAGACGGGGCCACCGACGACCCGTGGTTTGAATCCCGCCTTTCCCGAGTCGTACTCGAAGTGCGGAAAAGTGACCTTGGGTGTCTCCATGTCGGCAACGTAAAGATGACAGACGGTGCCCTTGACCTCGAGGGCAAAGCGTTGCCACGCACCGGTAACAATCGCTGCCTCGCCGGTGAGCGCGACCCTGAACTCTTCGTGCAGCATCCGCGCCGGGTTCCAGTCCCGGCGTGGATTGACACGAATGTAGCTGCCATTGCCCTTGATGTAGAGGCTACCCAGATCGATCCGGCCGTTTGACTCGCGCAGGTTGTAGATGAACCCGAGGTAGTTGTGCTCGTCGGTGGGAAAAAGTACCTCGCCTTCGATTCGGTAGGCGGGCCAGGTTTCGGAACCTTTGATCAGCGCATAAAGAGTCGAGTGCTCGGGGCTCATCCGCAGCACGCCGCCGCGGGTCTCGTCCCGCGAGTCGACAATCGCAATGGCGTTTTTGTCGTTGATCTCCCAGCCGGAAAGATCGCCTTCGAAGTCGTCTGAGAAGAGAAGCCTAGGCGATTCGGCAAGAGCCCGAGCAGCCGGAAACACAGCAAGCAACGAAATGAAAAGAGCTCTGCAAAAGGCGGTTCTCTTCATCGTGACGTTCGACTACATACCAGCCAACATCTCTTGCGCGGCCGGGCGCACAAAGGCGTAGGTGCCGCTCAAGGCGTTGAAATCGGCCGCGGCCTCACAATAGGCGCGCGCGTCCTCACCACGGCCGAGCCCTTGATGGGCCTGGGCCGTGAGCAACAAGACGCGAGGGTTCTGCTGGTTGGCCTGTTCGAGATGCGCCAGCGCGCCGTCGGGCTTGCCTTCGGCGAGGGCGATCATTGCCATCAGCTCGTGCGCCTGGCGGACCTCGAACGGAATCTTCTTGACCTCGACCATCTCGCCGTAGCTGGTGGCCGTCTCCTTGGCCTTCTGCAAGTCATCGCCAGCGAGCGCGACGCGGGCTTGATCAAAGAGGATGTTTCGTTTGACGTTCTCCTTGACGTCGTCCGAGACGGCAGCCTTCTCGATCGCCTCGATGGACTTCGCATAGCTGTCGGTGGCCTCGTCCAGCCGGCCCGCCTCGAGCAGAATGTCGCCCACCAAGTTGAGGTCGCCGGCTATAGTCGCCTGGTCATCATCAGCTTCCGCCAGGGCGAGGCGGGCGCCGCAGGTCTCGAGCGCTTCGTCGTATTTGCCCTCGTGGAGGTAGGAGCGTGCCTTCCACAGGAGAGCCGCGCGGCTCTCGCCGACGTTGCGCGCCACGCTGGATAGCTCCTCGAGGGTGGCACGGGCCGCCTGTGGATCGCCCATGAGGATCTGGTTGTTGGCAATGCCGACATAGGAAGCGACAAAGTTCGGATTCTGCTCCAGGGCTTGCTCGTACTTGCCGATGGCCTCTTCGAAACGACCCATCTTCATCAGCAGCTCGGCGTAGGAGTCGTAAGGATTCGGATCGTCGGGGATGAGCTCAACGTATTTCTGGAACGAGGCCTCGGCTGCCTCGAAGTCGGCGAGAAAACGATGCGCGTACCCTTTCTGGTTGTAGGGCTGGGAAAACTCCGGGTTGATGTCGATCGCGTGCCGGTAGTGCTCGATGGCTTGGCCGTATTCCTGACGGCCGAAATGAACCGCACCGAGGGCGTTGTGAGCCCGCTCGTCGGAGGGAAAGGCGGCAACCAGCTGGGTCAGAAGGGCGATCTGCTCATCGGGGTGACCCTTGGCCCCAGCCTCGGCGGCGAGAACGAGGAGACGCTCCCCATCGGAGGCCGTGCCGGTCGCCTCGACGGCGGACTCCAGATGATCCCAGAACTCCTGGGCGGTCGAGCCGGTGAATCCGGCCAGGAGATGCGCCCAGGCGAAGCTCGGGTCGAGTTCGACGGCCTTTAGGAAGTGCTCGTGAGCGTCAGTGGCTCGGAGTCTTTCGTTGAGGTCGCGACCGATGAGAAAGGCCTCACGCGCCGCGTCCGAGTCGGTGGTGACGGGAATCTTGCTCGCGGAGTCTTGTGGTGCTTCTTGCTCCACCGTCGCTTGTGGCGCTTGGCCGCAGGCCGCTACGAGCAGTAGCAAGAAAGCCCCACTGAACGCTGGTATGTGGCGGTGGAGGTGGCGAGGTAGGTTCTTGATCATTTTTGACTCCTTTTCGGTCGAATATCGGAAGCCTAACAGGCCGGAGGGAGATCGACGGCTGCTGTGACTCAGACTCCGAGGAGGAGATTCGTAGGTCCTGTTCTGTGTCGGTTGACCCGACCGGTCGCAGGCGGTAATATTCGCCGTAACAGTTAATCCTTGGGACGCCGAACCTACTTCCACGAAACTCACGAAAGGGGATTGAGATGAAACAATTGTGCCGGATAACTCCATTGGTGATTGGGCTCTTTGTGGTGATGGGCGTGACCGCGTGGGCCGAAGGGCCCGACTACGAGGCCATCGCCGAGAACCTCGTCAACCAATCGCTCGCTGTTCAGCCGGGCGAGATTGTCGTCATTTCCGGCAATCCTTCGGAAGTCGAACTGATGGGTGTGCTTCAGGTCGCGGTCGCCAAGGCCGGAGGGCAATCGATGCTGGCGCTCAATATTCCGGAGGCCAACAAGCGCTCCGTCATGGAGACGCCGATAGAACACCTGGAGCAGCTACCGACCGCGGGTCTTTTGTTGAACAAGATGGCCGATGTGTTTATCAACGTTGGTTCGGTGCAGGACCCGGATCTCTTTGCCGACGTTCCCGAGGAGCGTCTGTCGGCCGGTCGCAAGGCGGGTCTGCCGTTGACCCGCGCTTTCAACAACATGCGATCTCGAAGCGCGACGCTGGGACAGACCGGTGGCATCCCGACGGAGACCTATGCCGCCTCGGTCGGAGCTTCGCATAAGGAGGTCAGCGCGATCTTCTGGCAAGCCGTGAGTGTGTCTCCGGCTGAACTTGCCTCGAACGCCAAAAAGCTGACAGCGATGATGACAAATGGCGCCGTGGTTCGAATGACCTCGGACGTTGGGACCGATCTGACTTTCCAGGTGGACCAACTGCCAGCCCGTATCAACGCTGCGCGCACGGCCGATGTCAAGGTGGCCACCGGTCCTTCGAACGTCTGGTTGCCCGCAGGCGAGGCCTATGCTTGCGTCAAGAAAGGCAGCGCCAGCGGGACGTTGGTGGTGCCCTGGACGAGCTTTCGCGGCGTTCCAGTGAAGAATCTGAAACTCACGTTTGCGAACGGTCGCGTGTCGAAGCTTTCAGCCGCCAGCGACGTCGAGATTCTTGAGCAGTACTTCGCCGCCTCGAGTCCGGAGCTCGGGGACCTCTCCCTATTCGACCTTGGACTCAACCCGCATAGCCGCACCCCGACAGGGTCGCACTACTACTCGTGGGAGATGGACGGAATGGTGACCTTGGGTCTCGGTAACAACGGTTGGGCGGGTGGCGACAACGAGTCCGACGCCGCTCTGAGTCTTCATGTACCGGGGTCGACCTTGCGGATCGGTGACAAGACCGTTGTGAAGAATGGCAAGCTCGGTATGTGAAGGTGGCTTGGCGGGAGCTGTCCCGCTCAGTGCACCAACCCAGGGGCACACAAAGTAAAGGGGGCGATGGCGATGTCGAAAAGCTCGCCTTCATCGGTCGCCATCTGGTAGCTGCCCTCCATTTTCCCGACATCGGTGGTCAGCGGACAGCCTGAGGTGTACCGGAACGACTGACTGGGCCCGAGCAGCGGTTGTTCTCCGACGACTCCCGGTCCTCGGACCTCCTCGACCTCGCCGCCGCCGTCGGTGATGATCCAGTGGCGGGTCAGGAGTTGGACGGTTTCCTTGCCCTGGTTCTCGATGGTGACGGTGTAGAGAAAGAACCACTGACTGGTCTCCGGGTGCGAGCGGTGGGGGTCGAACTGCGGCTCGACCCGGACGCGGATTCCGCGGGTGATCGCTTCGGATGAGAAGTCGTTGGCCGGGTCGCTCATGGGCGGTGAGTATACGGAATGCCGGGAGCTCGCCGCGGTGTGACGGCCGCGCCAGAGGCGGCCGCGGGCACGGTAGACGGTCGAGACAGAGCTCGACCGCTACAACTGCTCGACGTTCCCGTACGGGTGTTGTATCCGCCTTCTTTCGTTGGGTGTAGTGGTCGATCCCCGTGTCGACCGTGGCCCGCACGGACTCGATCGGTGTCGGTTGTTGGGAACCGGTAGACTCGCGGGCGTGAGGGGCTATGCCACCACTCGCAGATTTTCGACGCTTGCCCCGGCTATCGCCGTCGCGTCTCTTGTTCTTGTTGGAGCCACTTGCGGCGGCGAGCCGGATGAGGCCGAGGGCAACGCGAGCTCGCCCGAGCAGGAGGCCGTCGAGACAACCGAGCGGACAGCTGCCGGAGGGCCGAGCGACAAAACCAACTCCGCGCCGGCGAGCGCTATTTTTGCCGGCGGCTGCTTCTGGTGCATGGAGCCGCCGTTCGACAAGTTGGAGGGTGTCCTGTCGACGATATCCGGCTACACCGGCGGCAAGGAGAAGAACCCGACATACAAGCAGGTCTCGTCAGGGCGCACCGGACACACCGAGGCGGTCGAGGTGACCTACGATCCCGCGAAGATCAGCTATGCGGAGCTGCTCGAGGTCTTCTGGCGCAATATCGACCCGGCGGTCCAGGACCGCCAGTTCTGCGACCGGGGAAGTCAGTACCGGAGCGGGATCTTCTATCTCGGGGGCGAGCAGCAGCGACTAGCGGAGACCACCAGACAAAAGATTATCGACTCGAAGCGATTCGAGATGGTCTTCACCGAAGTCACCGCCGCTACCGAGTTCTATCCGGCGGAGGAGTATCACCAGGACTTCTACAAAAAGAACCCGGCGCACTACAAGCGCTACCGGACGGGCTGCGGGCGGGACCGGCGGTTGGAAGAGCTCTGGGGCGACGGAGGCCACAGTTGAAGCGCCGGCCGCTTCAGGTATCGAGATGAGCTACAAGAAACTAGCGTGGTTCAACTCACGGCTCGAAGCCGAGGCCATCGGTCACGCGCTCGACCCCCATAACATCCCGTTTATGGTCCAGAGCGGAGATGTCGGGATGTTCGGTCCGGGCATGGTGGGTATGAGTCCGGCGGGGGCGACGCTACTCGTGCCGGAGGAGTGTCTGGAGAAGGTTCGGGAACTCCTGAGCTGCGTCGTTGCCCTGGAAGATGACGGCGAAGAGGAGTGACGATAGGATGAGCCGGTAGACTCCGAACACGAGCCGGTGGTATGGACGAGGGAACAATCGCAATCTTCGAGCGGAGTCTCGAGCGATGCAACGATAAGAAGGGGTTTCTGGATCTCTTCTACCGGCTGTTTCTCGAGTCGTCCCCCAAGGTGCGGGAGAAGTTTGCCGATACCGATTTCGAGCGACAGAAGACGGCGCTTCGAGCTTCGTTCATTCTGATGCGCCTG
>JAOTZA010000140.1 GCA_029861655.1 Acidobacteriota bacterium
GGTGCGGCTCTTGGGACCCTCGGCCATCGTCTCCCGTTTCACTGTCGTGTACTCGGCGGGGATCTCGATGGTTCGGGTTTTGGGGCCCTCGACCATGACCTGCCTTTTGACGGTCTTGTACTCGGCGGGGATCTCGATGGTTCGGGTTTTGGGGCCCTCGACCATGATCTGCTTCTTGACCGTCTCGTACTCAGCGGGGATCTCGATGGTTCGGGTTTTGGGGCCCTCGACCATTGTTTGCTTTTTGACTGTCTTGTACTCGGCGGGGATCTCGATGGTCGGGTCTTGGGACCTTCGACCATGATCTGCTTTTTGATGGTCTTGTACTCGGCCGGGATCTCGACTGTACGGGTCTTGGGACCGTCTACCGTGACCTGTCTCTTGACTGTCTTGTACTCAGCGGGGATCTCGATGGTTCGGGTTTTGGGACCCTCGACCATGATCTGCTTCTTGACCGTTTTGTACTCGGCCGGAACCGCAACCTCTTTTGTTGAGGCGGCCGCCTTGAGGACGCGTTTCCTGACCGTCTTGTAGACCGCGGGCTCCTCGACCAGACACATGATCTCGCCGGTGGCGTCGTTGACGCGCTCGACGTTTCCGCGGCCCTTCTTCCAGGTGACCATCGCGGGTTTGACGAGGACGCTGTCCTCGGTCCAGTCGTACTGTGCAGGAACCTCGATAATCTTGGTGGCCGCGGGCTTCACGAGGATCCGCTCCTCACGCCAATCGTATTTGGCCGGGATGACCTCCATCCGAGAGGACGCTTCCTTGACCAGAACGCTCTCCTCGGCCCAATCGGACTTGGCCGGGACGGTCTCGACGCGTGAGGAGGCTTCCTTGACTAGCACACGCTCCTCGGTCCAGTCGTACTTGGCCGGGACGACCTCCATCCGAGAGGAGGCCTCCTTGACGAGAACACGCTCCTCGGTCCAGTCGTACTTGGCCGGGAGGGTCTCGACGCGTGAGGAAGCTTCCTTGATCAGGACGGTTTCCTCGGTCCAGTCGTACTTGGCAGGTATCACCTCGAGTCGTGAGGAGGCTTCCTTGACGAGGACTGTTTCCTCGGTCCAGTCGTACTTGGCCGGGATGACCTCGAGTCGTGAGGAGGCCTCCTTGACAAGAACCTTCTCCTCGACCCAGCCGTGCTTGTGGGGGATCGTCTCGATGCGCGAGGAGGCTTCCTTGACAAGAACCTTCTCTTCCACCCACTCGTACTTGGCGGGCATGACCTCGACGCGTGAGGAGGCCTCCTTGACGAGTACGCGACCCGTTTGCGACCCGTGGGCGCCCATGGTTGAGCCCGAGCCGGACGTTGCCTTTGCCATGCCGGTGTCGCCGTCGCCGTCTTTCATGTCGCCATGGCTATCGCTGCCGTGAGCCGCGGTGCCGTGTGCACCGCCGGCTGCTCCGTGGTCCATCGACGCCGTGGTCCACTCGAACTTGCCGGGAATGACCTCGAGTCGGGTCGAGGCCTCTTTGACGAGAACACTCTCCTCGGCCCACTCGTAGCGGGCGGGCATGACTTCCATGCGCGATGAGGCCTCCTTGATCAGGATGCGCTCGGTCTGGTTTGCAAACGCCGGCGGCACGAAAACACGCGCGTAGCACTCGCCGGGTTTGGCGTTTTTGGGCAGCTCGGGCTCTTGCGCCACCATGGGCGCGGCGAGCAGCAGAACAGCCGCGGTCAACAGAAAACTTCTCCTCATTTCTCTACTCCTTTGGAGGGTTAAAAGGCAAAACACACGCCCCAGGAGGGAGCGATTCATGCAGTAAAGAAGGCATTTTATGACATGCGCACCCCTACATGTCCAGGCTTAACAAAAATGCTAATTCAGGGGGCTGGGTCAGTTAGGCGGATTCTCGCCCTCGCCGATCTCTTCCCAAAGCTCTTCGAGGAGAAGCCTCCGGCGCCGTTTTTTCCAGCTGGCAAGCAGAGTTAGGCCGACGATGGCGAGCCAGAGGGCGAACGAACTGGTGAGCAATGGGAGCCATCGGTAGAGGATGGAGTGACGACGCCAAAAGGCCGACTCCGCCCCCTCGATGGGTGCCCCGAGTGACCGGCGGAACGCCTCCTCGAACGACAATCCGGAGGCGCGCCGAGCCAGGATGTCACTTGCAAGCCCCGGTCTTGACCTCTGGAAGAGATCGCGCACAAAAGCTCCAGAGAGGGCGTAGGCGCGAGCTACTTCCAGGCGAGAGGAAGAGAATTTCGAGTCCAGATCGCCAATCGGTGTGTCGGAATCCAGAGTCGCGGCCACGGTGAGCCATGAGCGATCGTCGAGGCCCCACTTGCCCGAACCCATCATCGCCAGTCCTTCGTTGAACCAGCGCGGTACCTTCTGGAAGCCGGCGGCCCGTGCCACGAAAACATGGGCGATTTCGTGGAGCAGAACCTCGTCAAGCGAATCGTGTGGATACGACGGGCTCCTCTCGGGAAACAAGACGATGGTGCCGAGAGCGCCATAGGCGAGACCCGCGACCCACGACGGCGTGGTCTGCGCCGCCTCCGAAGTCTCGGGCGTCAGGACGACACGGATCGGCGCTCCGGGCTCGGTAAGTCCCACGAGAATCATCAGCGACTCGACTTTGACCGGATCGACCTGGCGGACCCGCTCTGCGACCGCGGCCAACTCGATCGGGGCTTCGACCACGATCTCCGGAAGTCGCGTCCCAGGGGCTCCAGTCTGGGCTCCAAGAACAGGATAACTCCCCGCGACGGTCAGGATGGCGCCGGCGATGGCGAAGGCAGCCAGATATCTCACGTGCTCCAGACTATCGGTTTCCAAGTGGATCGTAACGGCTGAACACTCAGCCGGTACGGTCCTCTGATGTCGTATCGTCTGGTGGTGATCGGGCTCGAATCGTTGCGCTCGCGTCTGGCGGGTCCTGGACTGGGTGGCCCCGAGTGGCTGATCCTTCTGGCGGTGGGTGTGATGGCGGTGGGATCGGCCGCACACGCCTTGCTTCGCAAACGGGATCCGCGTGCCGCGTTGGGCTGGATTGCGGTTTGCCTGACGTTTCCGGTGGCAGGGCCGATCATCTACTTCTTTTTTGGTGTCAATCGCATCGCGACCCGCGCCAAGAGACTGGGGGCCCGGTGGTCCGAGACCCTCGAGGTCGTCGATCCCGGACACTCGGGTGTCGATCCGAGGGGCCCGGGCGCGGAGGGAGTGCCGCCGGACCTGGCGGAACTGGTGCGGATCTCGGACGCGGTCACCCATCGACCGCTTCTGGGTGGCAACCGTTTGGAGCCTCTCCATTGCGGTGAGGAGGCGTACCCCCCGATGCTGGCCGCGATCGAGGAAGCATCCGAGAGCGTCTATCTGAGCACGTACATCTTCGACAGCGACGAGACCGGAAGGCGCTTTCTCTACGCTCTGGAGAGAGCGCACGAGCGGGGTGTGCGGGTGCGGGTGTTGATCGACGGCGTCGGCGAGCTCTACTCGTGGCCCAGAGTGGGGAAGATTCTCGCCGGCCTGGGGGTTCCGGTCGCCAGCTTTCTGCCGCCACGCCTCGTGCCGCCGGCGTTTCACATCAACCTGCGCAGTCATCGCAAGATCCTGGTCGCGGACGGACGCGTCGGTTTTACCGGTGGCATGAACCTGGGAGGCCGTCATCTGGCGGCGTCGAAGCGCTCGTCCTCGATCGATATGCACTTTCGTCTGGAGGGGCCGATCGTGGCGCAGCTCGAAGAGGTGTTCCGCCAGGACTGGTGGTTTGTGACCGACGAGCATCTGGAACCCTGCGGAGCGATCGAGGCAAACTCCGGCGAGGCGCTCTGCCGCACGGTGGTCGATGGGCCGAACGAAGACCTCGACAAGCTTTTGATGATCGTGATCGGAGCGGTTTCGGCGGCCCGGCACCGGGTCGCGATCATGACGCCGTATTTCTTACCGCCCCGGGAGCTGATGGCGGCGCTCGAGGCGGCCGCGCTCCGGGGCGTCGATGTCTCGATCATCCTGCCGGCCAAGAACAACCTGCCGTACATGCACTGGGCGACCCGCAACCAGCTCTGGGAGCTCGTCCGGCGCGGCGTCGAAGTGAGCTATCAGCCGCCGCCCTTTGTCCACACCAAGCTGCTGCTCGTCGATGATCACTACGCCCAGATCGGCTCGGCGAATCTGGACCCGCGGAGCTTGCGCCTCAACTTCGAGGTCGCGGTCGAAGTCTTCGACCCGGGTTTCTCGAAAAAAGTCGGGGAGCATTTCGCCGAGGTGCGCACCGCATCCGCCGGCATCACGCTCGAAGATCTGGAGAACCGGTCGCTCCCGGTGCGCCTGCGCGACGCGGCGGCTTGGCTGTTCTCTCCGTATCTGTAGAGCGGAAAAGCGGTGACAGGCTACTCAATTCACAGACCTCGTGAATTGAGTAGCCTGTCACCGCTTTTCCTTGCCGCGCGCGCGACGGGACCCTGCTACGATTCCTACTTCGCCGTCATCGTGGCGGAGCGTTGATTTTCGATCATGAAACCGCCCGTTTTCGACTATGTCGCCCCCGAGAGCCTCGACGGCGCTCTTGACGCTCTCGCGGAGCACGGTTACGACGCCAAGATCCTCTCCGGCGGGCAAAGCCTGATCCCGCTTCTCAACTTTCGCCTGGCGCAGCCGGGAATCTTGATCGATCTCAATCGCATCGGAGGCCTGGACGAGATCCGTCTCGACGAGTCGGGGAACCTGAGAATCGGTGGCATGACCCGGGTTGGAACCCTCGAACGCGAGCCGCTGGTTGCCGAGCACGCACCGCTTCTTTTCGAGACCGTCCCAAGCATCGCCCATCCGCAGATTCGCAATCGCGGCACCGTGGGCGGCAGCCTCGCGCATGCCGATCCATCGGGTGAGTTGCCGGTGATCGCCGTAGCGTCGGGCGCGCAGTTGACACTCCGGAGTCCGAAGGGTGAGCGAACAGTGGCGGCCGAGGATTTTTTTGTCGGTCTGATGACCACCGACCTCGCGATGGACGAGATTCTCGTCGAGGTCTCGCTGCCGCCTTTGCCGCCTCGCACCGGCACCGCGTTTGTCGAGATCGCCCGTCGGCTTGGCGACTACGCCCAAGCAGGTGTAGCCGCGGTGGTGACCTTGGGTGACGACGACCGAGTCGCCGATGCTCGGCTCGTCTACCTGAGCGCAGGAGACATTCCGATGCAAGCGCCGCGTGCCGTGGAGTTGCTCCGCGCCGAAGGTGTGTCGGAAGCTGTCATCGAGAAGGCGGCGAGGCTTGCGGCCGCGGAAGAGATCGAGCCGAGCGATGACATTCACGCCTCGGCGGCGTTCAAACGACATCTGGCGACAGTGGTCACAAAGCGGGCCCTGGCCGTCGCGATCGAGCGGGCGAGGAGCTAGCAGCTAAGGAGCCGATGTCCACCATCGCCAACCAGCGGATCTCGGTCAAGGTCAACGGGGAGACCTTTGAGAGCGAGGTCGAACCGCGTCTCCTGCTCTCGGACTTCCTGCGCCACGACCTCGATCTGACCGGGACGCACGTGGGCTGCGAGCACGGCGTATGTGGTGCCTGCACGGTGCAGCTCGACGGCGTTCCGGTGCGTTCCTGTTTGCTCCTGGCGGTCCAGGCCGATGGTCGCGAGGTGGCAACGGTCGAGGGGCTGGCCGCAGGGCCTGACAACTTGAGCCCGCTCCAGGAGGCCTTTCGGGAAAAGCATGGTCTGCAGTGTGGGTTTTGTACGGCGGGAATTCTGATGACTATGGGTCCCTTTCTCGCCGAGAACCCCGACCCCAGCGAGCGTCAGATCCGTGAGGCGCTGTCCGGAAATCTCTGTCGCTGTACCGGGTACCAGCACATCGTGGATGCGGTGAAGCTGGCCGGCGAGAAGCTGTACGAGAGATGACGCGCGATGTCCCCGAATCGCTCGGCGAGCTGGTCTCGGCCCTGCGCTCGGGAGAGCTCTCTTTCGAGACCTACTTCGACCGCCTCGAGGCCTTGGTGGCGGAACATGAGCCGCAAGTGCTGGCCTTGCTCCCAGAGGCGGAGCGGTTTTCCCGGCTGCGTCGGGATGCGAAGCGGCTCGAAGAGCGCTTTCCTGAGCCGGAGAATCGGCCTCTCCTTTTTGGTGTGCCCGCTGGGATCAAGGACATCTTCCATGTGGATGGATTCGTCACCCGGGCCGGGAGTCGCGTCCCCGCCGAGGAGCTGGCCGGTCTCCAGGCCGCCTCGGTGACCGCCCTCGAAGAGGCCGGTGCCCTGGTCTTTGGCAAAACGGTGACCACCGAGTTCGCCTACTTTGGTCCCGGTCCGACGCGCAACCCGCACGACGAGAGCCGCACCCCCGGGGGTTCTTCGTCCGGTTCGGCGGCGGCTGTTGGAGCACGCATGTGTCCAATCGCGCTCGGCACCCAGACCATCGGTTCGGTTTCGCGCCCGGCGTCGTTTTGTGGTGTGGTGGGTTTCAAACCAAGCTACGACCGGATCTCACGCGACGGGGTCATTCCGCTGTCGCCTTCGCTCGACCACATCGGCTTGTTCACCACCGACTGCGCCGGAGCGCGTTTGGCTGCGAGCGTGCTGTGCACAGGTTGGCGGGACAGTGAGAGAGCAATGGAAAGACCGGTTCTTGGTGTACCCGAAGGGCCCTATTTGGAGCGCGCCGAAGCGGCCGGCCGCGATCACTTCGAAGCTGTGATCGGGACGCTTGCGACCGCTGGCTACGAGGTTCGGCGATTCGACGCGTTTGGAGATATCGCCGAGATCGAGGATCGCCACTGCCGGATCGTCGCGGCCGAAGCGGCTCGGATTCACGGCACCTGGTATGCGAGCCATGGTGAGACTTACCATTCCAAGACGGCGGAGCTGATCGAGCGCGGTATGGAGATCACGGACGCCGAGCTTGCGATCGATCGCGCCGGGCGCGAGGAGCTGCGGTCTGCGCTGGTGGCTTCGATGAGAGCTGAAAGGATCGATCTGTGGATCTCACCCGCCGCTCCGGGAGTCGCGCCCGAGGGCCTCGACTCGACCGGCAACCCGGTGATGAATCTGCCGTGGAGCCATGCGGGTCTTCCCACCCTGGCGCTGCCGGCCGGAACGATCGACGGTCTTCCGATGGGGCTGCAGCTCGCGGCCGGTTGGTGGGAGGATGAAGCGCTCTTCTCCTGGGGAGCGCAACTCGAGCATCTCCTGGGGGCTCGTGGAAAGAGTCTGGGGGGAGAAGAGTGAAGAAGGTCTTCTTGGTTCTGGTGATTTTGCTCGTGGCCTGCACGGCGGTCGAGGAGCCGCAGGTGCAACCGTCAGCCTCGGCTCTCAACGAGCCGTTCGAGAAGGCTTCGAACGCGGCGGCGTCTGAACCAGCGGAAATCGTCGCGGCGACCGAGCACTTCGTCTTCCACAGCAACTTTCGGCTCAGCCTGCACGACTACCTGGACTGGGTCGTGGACGAAGGAGATCAGCAACCGGCAGACGAGGCTGACTGCTTCGCCGCTCTCACCGGCAGCAAGAAAGAGGGGTGGGAAGGAGCGCTGTCTGCATACCGAGAGGACTTCGGTAAGAGAGACGATCTCCGCAATGGGGCATGGTGGCGCTACGCTACCGGTTGGCTGGACTCGACGCGGGTGAGTTCGGCGAGCGCTTTCGAGAACCGGTGGAGGAGCTCGTCGAGCTTCTCGATGGCGCCGCTCCCGGTTATCGGAGATGCGTCTGGGCGGTTCAAGACGAGAGAAGCCGCGAGTGGATCGCCAAAGCCGTTCCGCTGGTGAAAGCGCACGAGGCTGAGCTCAGCCAACGCTTGTCGCGCTATTTTGGTGAACCGTTTCCGCAGTCGTCGACTCCCGTAGCTGTGGTGCATTACGGGACTTGGTATGGAGCCAACACCGTGACCCGCCCGCACCACATCATGATCGGGGCGGGCGATCCCCAAAACCAGGGTCACTCGGCTCTCGAAGTGGTTTTCCACGAGGTCTCCCACACGATGGTCTCGCCGCGCAACGGAGCGGTGGCCCGTGCCCTGGCGTCTGCTGCTACCGAGACCGGACTGGAAGTTCCGCGGGGACTGTGGCACGGAGTCCTCTTCTACACGGCGGGACAGGTGGTCCGGCAGGCCTTTTCCCAGGCGGGGGTGCGGGATTTCGTGTCCTTTTACGAGGAAGTGCTTCCGCGAGCTTGGCCGACATTTCTTGGGCCGCTCGAGTCCGAGTGGCAGCTGTACCTGGACGGAAAGATCGGTATGGACGAGGCGGCGCGCCGCCTCGTGACCCAGACGTCGCAGCCCGCAAAGGAATCCCCGCAATGATCCTCAGCCACCAGGTGCGCCGCGGTGAGTACGCCGATTCGATCGTTCTGATGCAGCTTCAGAGCTCGCTCGCCGGGCTGGACAAGATCGATGATGCCGGCGTGGTGATGGCGACCGAGGCGAAC
>JAOTZA010000141.1 GCA_029861655.1 Acidobacteriota bacterium
CGGTCTGGTTCTGGTGGTGATTCTCGTCGAGCGGCAGTTCCACCTGAGCGCGGGGTTGAAGGCGGCCCGGATCGAGGATCGGTTACAGGCTGCCGGTCCGCTGGCGCCACTTGCGTTTGTGCTGGTGATGGCGGTCACCGTGCTGCTTCCGGTTCCGACGTTCCCGCTGGATGTGCTCGCGGGTCGGCTCTTCGGTCCTTTCTTTGGAACGCTATACGCGGTTTCTGGCGCGACGCTCGGTGCCTCGTTGAGTTTTCTACTGGCGCGCTGGCTCGGACGCGACTTTGTCGCCCGCTATCTCAAGGGTCATATTCACTTTTGCGGAAGGTGCTCGGACAAGCTATTGACCAAGGTCGTGTTTTTCACCCGTCTGATTCCGGCGGTGTCGTTCGACGTGGTGAGCTACGCTGCGGGTCTGACGGCGATGTCGTTGACCAGATTCGCGCTGGCGAGCTTCCTGGGCATGTTGCCTCTGACTTTTGCGTACGTTCTTTTTGGTCCCCTGCTGTCGATCGGCAACCCCATCACGTGGTTGGGTGCTGTCGCAGCAGCTGCGCTGTTGTTCCTGCTGCCGCGCTGGATCGAGAGAAGCGATCTGTTCGGAATGCGCCGGCACTTCCGGCATGAGGATGTTCCGATGCTCTAGGATTCGCTAGGGCTGGCCTCTCCTGCTTCTTCCAGGATCAGCCGTGCGCTTCTTTGATAGGTGAGATACGACCACGCCCACTCGAAGAGCACGACGAAGCGGTTCCTGAAACCGATGAGAAAGAAGATGTGGATGGTGAGCCAGGCGAGCCAGGCGAATAGACCCGAGAGCTCGAGCTTGCCGACCACGGCGACGGCGGACTTGCGCCCGATTGTCGCCATCGAGCCACGATTTTTGTAGCGAAATGGCGCCGACTCCTTGCCGGCCATCAAGCGGAGGATGTTGGTGGCGGCGTGCTGTCCCTGTTGTATGGCGGCCGGCGCCACGCCTGGGACAAGATCGCCGTCCTGCTCGATATGCGCGAGGTCACCGACGACAAATGTCTCTCGACATTGTGGAATCGCCAGGGAGGGGTCGACCTCGACCCGGCCGGCGCGATCCGTGGGCGCTCCGAGCGAGGCACCGAGCGCCGATGCGGCGATCCCGGCCGCCCAGATGATGGTTCGGGCCTCGAGCCGTTCGTCGGCAGTGCCGGCGGGTCCCTCTATGGTCAATCCGCGCTCATCGATCGCCTTGACCCGTGCTCCAAGGAGCACCTCGACGCCGAGAGTCTCGAGTTGCTGTCGGGCCTTTTCCGACAGCGCCTCGGGATAGCTCAGGAGAACCCGGTCCGCGCCCTCCAGCAGGAGGATTCGTGCGTGTCCGGGATCAAAATGGCGAAAGTCCCCCGCCATCGCGCGGCGCGCGATCTCCGCCAGCGCGCCGGCCGTCTCGGCGCCTGTCGGTCCACCGCCGATCACCGCAAAGGTGAGCCACTCTGCTCGACGCAGGGGGTCGGTTTCCGCCTCCGCGCGCTCGTAGGCGATGAGCACGCGGCGGCGAATCTCGAGGGCATCTTCGAGCGTTTTCAAGCCGGGCGCGTGGCGCTCCCACTCGGGATGTCCGAAGTAGAAATGGCTGACCCCGGTGGCGATGATCGCGTAGTCGTAGGCAATGCGATTGCCGTCAGCCAGGGCGAGTTCGTGCTTCTCGGGATCGACCGCCTCGACTTCCTCGAGCAGCACTGTCACGTTCTGCTGCCGCCGCAAGATGCGCCGGATGGGTTGCGCGATGTCCACACCGGCGAGTCCCGCCGTCGCCACCTGGTAAAGAAGAGGCTGGAACAGATGGTGATTGCGTTTGTCGATCAGGGTGATCCGGACCGGGGCGCGCTTCAGAGCCTTGGCAGCGGAGAGACCGGCGAAGCCTCCACCGATGATGACGACATGCGGCTGCTCGGTCACGAAGCGAGCATAACTTGTGTTTCTCGAGTCCATTGCCTCCGTCGCGGGGCCCCGGCCACGGGCCGGCTTCCCACGGTGCTCGCAAGGCCTGCGCGCCGCGGGAGCCCTCCGACCCGGCCTCCCCGCGACTCGCAACCCTACGAAGACCCATCACGCGACGCGTGTGTGACCGGGCTGCCGCAAGCCGGCCGGACCAGCTGGTTTTGGTGTGCTGCGATTGTCTCCTCCGGTGGTATTCTGCGCGCCATGTCTGGAAAGCCTGTTTGCCTCGCCCTGCTTGTTTCGACTGCTTTGATCGCCGGCTGTGCGCAACCGCCCCACGATGAGGTCGGTGAAGCCGACGCCGAAGAGGAGGTGACGATGTCGCGCGGTCAGAAGCTCGCCCAGGAGATGCTCATCGTCGACACGCACATCGACGTTCCGTACAGGTTTGAGAAGGAAGAAGAGGACATCTCGGTACGAACCGAGGGTGGGGACTTCGACTACCCGCGAGCGCACGCCGGGGGGCTGAACGTTGCTTTCATGTCGATCTATGTACCGGCCTCCTATCAAGATGCGGGCGGCGCCAAGGAGTTTGGTGATGGGTTGCTCGACATGGTCGAGGGGTTCGCGAGCAAGTGGCCGGATAAGTTCGCCGTGGCCCGCTCGACTGCCGATGTTGAGAGGCACAAAGCCGAAGGATTGATCTCGATGCCCCTGGGGATGGAGAACGGTGCCCCGATCGAGGGCGATCTCGACAACCTGCGGCATTTCGCCGAGCGCGGGATCCGTTACATCACGTTGACTCATTCGAAAAACAACCACATTTGCGACTCCTCGTACGAGACGGAGAAGAAGTGGGGCGGGCTGAGCCCCTTTGGGCGCGAAGTGGTGAGCGAGATGAACCGTTTGGGGGTGATGGTCGATGTTTCGCACGTCTCGGATGACGCCTTTTATCAGGTGCTCGAAGTCACCCAGGTGCCGGTGATCGCATCGCACTCTTCGTGCCGTCATTTCACCCCTGGATTCGAGCGCAATATGGACGACGAGATGATTCAGGCACTGGCCGAAAATGACGGCGCCCTGCAGATCAACTTCGGCTCCGCGTTTCTCACCGAAGAAGCCAACACAAAGTCGAAAGAGTCCTGGGACGCGGCAGGCAAGTTCCAGGAAGAGCAGGGCCTGGAAGACGGCGACCCTAAAATCCACGAGTTCATGATGGAGTACCGGAAGCAGAACCCGATGCAGCTCGCCGACGTTGGCATCGTGGCGGACCACATAGATCACGTGCGGGGACTTGTGGGGATCGACCATGTGGGTCTGGGCTCCGACTTCGATGGCGTCGGACCCACCTTGCCGGACGGCCTCAAGGACGTGTCCGAATTTCCCAATCTGATTGACACGCTGCTCGAGCGCGGCTACACCGAGGAAGACATCGCCAAGGTGATGGGGGGGAACCTCATGCGGGTCTGGCGAGCCGTCGAGGCCGCCGCCGAGACGTCCGCCGGCTGAGCGCGGTTCCACTAGGAAAGAGCACCGGTGTTTCGAGTCGGTGACGCGCAGAGGTTTCTCTCTCCTAATGGTCGAGATCATCGAGATCGAGCAGCGGACGGCAACGGGCGTCACCCGTGCGGCGATCGTTCCCGAGTGGGGCGCCAACGTGGTCCGGTTCGGCTATCGACAGGTGTCGTGGGCGAGCGAGGTCTCGGCGCTCGAGACCGTTGGTCTGGAGACGATGGCTCGGAATCCGACCAGCTTCGGGATGCCGTTATTGGCACCGACTCCGGGCCGAGTGGGGCGCAACCAGAGCGGCCGCTTTCGCTATCACGGCCGCGAGTATGAGATCGAGCCGACCCGTCACGGTCTGGTGAGACAGGTTCCCTGGCGGGTCACCGAGGTCTCGAAATCCCTGGTTCGTTGCGAGACCGAGATCCGGCCGGCAGGCGGTCGCGACCGAGCCGGGCAGTTCCCGTTTCACTTCCGAGCGAGCCACGAAGTCTCGATCGAGGAGCGTTTGCTGCGTTCCCGAGTGGATCTCGTGAACCTCGGTGGGGAAGTGCAGCCGCTCAACATCGGTTGGCACCCGTACCTGCGGCGCCCGCCCGGTCGTTGCACCGTGCAGATCCCGGCGAAGCGACGTTGGGTCCTCGCCGACGAGGTCGAGCCGACTCCGACCGGGGAGGTCGAGGCGCCGGTTGCGGGTCCCTTTTTCTTCGCTGGCCATTCGCTTGGGGACGACGAGCATTGGGACGACGTGTTCACCGCCTTGGATGCCGCCCATGGGATCGCGACATGTTGGATCGAGAGCGAAGAATCGATCGCTCTGGAGGCGGGAGGTGAACAACCGGTCACCGCTCGCCGGATCGTCGAGGTGCCCGCGGGCACTGGGGAAAGCGGCGTCCAGCCGGTGCCGCATGTCCAGTTCTACACGCCACCCGGCCGCCAGGCGATCTCGATCGAGCCGCTTTCCTCGATACCGGACGCGATCAACCTCGCCGGGCGCGGTGTCGAAGGCACTGGTCTCCGCGAAGTCGGGCCGGGTGGCAGGGCCTCGTTCGAGATCAGCCTGCGGCTCGAGGTCGACTCGTAGCTACTCGACGTAGGGATCGCGCAGATCCACCGGCGGTTGTTTCGCGCGCATCCGAAGGTTGAGGGCCTCGACAAAGACCGAGAAGCCCATCGCGAAGTAGATATAGCCCTTGGGGATGTGGTGGTCGAGACCGTCGGCCACGAGGGCCATCCCGATCAATATCAGAAACGAGAGCGCGAGCATTTTGACAGTGGGGTGGTCTTCGACGAAGTCGCCTACGGCGCGGGCGCTGAACATCATGAAGCCTACGGCGATGATCACCGCCAGCACCATGATCACGAGATCGTCGGCCATGCCTACCGCCGTGATCACCGAATCGAGCGAGAAGATGATGTCGAGCAGACAAATCTGAAGCAGCACGGCGCCAAAGTTGGCAGCCACCGCAGCCGATTTCTCGCCCTCGATCCCCTCGAGCTTGTGGTGGATTTCATGGGTCGCCTTGCCGAGGAGAAAGAGACCGCCGCTGATCAAGATGAGGTCACGCCCCGAGATCTCGTTGCCAAAGACCGTCAAGAATGGCTCGGTCAGCTTGACGATCCAAGCAAGCGAAGCCAGCAGGCCGATCCGCATTAGCATCGCCAGCGCCAGACCGATAGTGCGCCCTTTCTGGCGCTGCTCTGGAGGGAGCTTGCCGGTCAGAATCGAGATGAAGATGATGTTGTCGACCCCGAGCACGATCTCGAGGACGGTCAATGTCAGAAGAGCTATCCACGCTTCCGGGCTGGTAATCCACTCCATAGCGTGTGGACGCTAGCAGAACGACAGGCGAATCCAGGGTTGGGGGGCGCCGCCCTACCCATGGGGGTGGCGAGCGGTCCCACCCGATCGTCAGAAGCGGGTCTCCCCCGGAGGATGGCGCTCCCTCCGCCACTCTCTGCAATGATCACCAGCGGAGGCTGGATAATGAAAATCGAGCGCATGGGGAGCGCTGCAGGCCGGTGGGGCCGTCTGTTGGGTTCGCGAGCGGTCCGGGTTGCCTCGAGGGGTGATACCCGAGTAGGCTGGTCATCACTGTTTGGGCCGGGTATGAAACGTCTTTTGCGCACCGGAATCCTCGGAATCACCGCCGCCCTCGTCCTTTTCCACGGCCGACTGCTGTGGACACGGTTGGTGGACGGTTCGGTTCTCGAGCCGGTGGTTGCCGCGCGCTGGCTCTTCGGACTGGTGCTAGCCGGCCTCCTGATCGAGTTGAGGCGGCGTCATGCCTCGCCGCTACGCGGCCGATCGGCGCTGGTGATGTGGCTCCTGGTGGTGCTGCTACATGCCGTGGCGCTGGTCCCCGGAGTTGAAGTGGCGGCCGGCGCCGAGGGCGCGGTCGAGCTTCTTCTGGTCCTCCCGGCCGGAGCCCTTGTGGCGACCGTTCTGGGAGTGGGTGCGGCTCTTATGGTCCAGGCGGATCGGCTCGCACCGGTTCCGATTCTTGTCGGCCGGGCCGACGCGCACAAGGCCCCGGGAGTCGGGGCATTCCTGCTCGAGATTCAGGCGGCCCGCGCGCCCCCCGCCTGAGTCCACCGGTCGGAACTCAAAACCGAGCCGCGAGATCACCGGATCTCGTGAGGACAAAAGAGGGGATCACAGCGACTTCACGCCTCCCGGCGTGAGATTCGGTGTTGCTCCCGGTGGATGAGAGACAAGCGAGTAGGAGAGCAAGAAGACGATGATCGAAGCCCTGCTAAGTGAGCGAATGCACCGAGTGGTGCTGTTGCTGCCTGTTCTTACGACCCTGTGCGCGGTCTTCTTTTGCACACAGCTCTTCACCCGTTACCGGCAGAAAGGTGGAGGTCTCCACCTCATGTGGTGGGGTATTGGCATGGCTACGTACGGAGTCGGCACGTTCACCGAGGCATTCACCTCGATCGCCGGTTGGAATCCGGTGATCTTCCGCCTCTGGTACATCGCCGGTGCTTTTCTCGGCGGCTACCCGCTGGCCCAAGGCACGATCTACCTGCTGATGAAGCGCCGGTTTGCGCACATCTCGGCGATCGTCGCTTGTGCGTTCATCGCGGTTGGATCCCTGTTTGTCTTGCTGACGCCGCTCAACGCAGCGGTGGCGGAAACACACCGGCTCTCTGGACAGGTCATCGAGTGGTCCTGGATCCGCCTTCTCAGTCCGTTCATCAATCTCTACTCGGTCGTTTTTCTGGTGGGTGGCGCGATTGTTTCGGCGCTTCGTTTCCGCCGCAGCCCGACCCTGCGTCACCGGTACATCGGCAATATCTTGATCGCGATCGGCGCGATCCTCCCCGGAATCGGCGGGGCGATGACACGCGCAGGCTACGTCGAGGCGCTCTACATAACCGAACTCACCGGCTTGATCCTGATCTACGCCGGATATCGATTCAACATCTCGGGTCGTGCTCCGAAGTCCGCTTTGGCGGCCGCGAGCGTGCCCGCTTGAAAAGGAAAATTCCCATGAAGATCCACAATAAGATTCAACTTCTACTACAGGTTGCCTTGGTGGTGGGGGTCGTCGTTGCGATGGCTCCCGCCGCCGGAGCGCAGGACGACGCTGGTACCGAGGCGGCCGCCGGTCCCAATGACAGCTCGCCTCCCCAGAGTGAAGAGGGCGACGCGCCGCTCGAGTCGTTCTTCTCCGAAACCACGGTCACCGCGACCGGTACCGAGGTCGACACGTTCGAGGTTTCGACACCGGTGAGCGTGCTCGACCGAGAAGAGTTGGAACAGCGCATGCCGCTCAACGCCGCCGATCTGCTTCGCACGGAGCCCGGTGTCGATGTGAATGGCGTCGGTCCCAACCAGTCGCGCCCGGTTATTCGGGGGCAACGTGGCATGAGGGTTCTGTTTCTCGAGAATGGGTTGCGGATGAACAACTCGCGCCGTCAATCCGATTTCGGCGAAACACCGGGGTTGGTGGAAATCGAGAGCCTCGAGGCGGTCGAGGTCGTGCGCGGGCCGGCTTCGGTTCTGTATGGCTCAGACGCTATCGGCGGTGTATTGAACCTCATCACCCGGTCGCCTGTCTTTGGCGGCGGTCTCAACGGTTCGGTAGGCGCTCGTTTCGGTAGTGCCGGCGACGCGACCAAGGTCCATGCCTCGGCTTCAGGCGGCTCCGACAAGATCTCCTGGGGTGGCGGTTTCACGAACCGAAGCGCAGACGAGTATCAGGCGGCGTCGGGGAGCTTTGGCGCCATCCATCTAGCGGACAGCGTCACCGTGATCGACACCGGCCTCGACGACGACGACCTCTACGGTCACGTCACCTTCAAGCCCGGAGACAGTCATGAGGTCTCGCTGCGGCTCAACCGCTACCGTGCCGAAGAGACCGGTTTCGGGTTTGTCGAGCCGGAGCTCCTCGAGACCCTGGATGACTTTCGCATCCGCATTCTCTACCCGTTCCAGGACTTCGATCGCTACACGTTCGGCTACACCGGCGCCGGCCTCGACTCGGTACTGGCGGACACGGTCGAGTTCCAGGCCTACCTTCAGAACAACGAGCGTCAGCTCGCCAATGACATCGATGTCTTCGAGGCTGCCCAGTTTCCCGGAGCTCCCGGTACCGCGGTCGCTTCCGACACCTTGAACTTCACCGATCTCGAAACCTTCGGATTTCGGCTCGAGACCGTCAAAGGAGTCGCCGACAAGCATCTACTGACTTATGGCGCCGAGTATTTCGAGGACGACTCCATCAACACGGACCAGTCCGAAACCACTGTGACGCTGATCTTCCCGGGTCCGCCTTTTGCGATCCCGGTGGCCCACGTCGTCGACACCGTCCCCAACGCTCCGAACGCGACCAACGAGAGCTATGGTGTCTTCGCCCAAGGTGAGATCGCGTCGACCGAGCGGCTCAAGTTCACGCTTGGAGCGCGCTATCAGAATGTCAGCA
>JAOTZA010000445.1 GCA_029861655.1 Acidobacteriota bacterium
AAATTTGCCAGTAAGGTCACCGTCATTCACCGACGCGACGAGTTGCGCGCTTCGAAGATCATGCAGGATCGCGCCTTCGCCAACGACAAAATCGAGTTCTTGTGGGATAGCTCGGTGACCGAGATCCTCGGCAGCCGCGAGAAGGGCGTCCACGGAGTGATGGTCGAGAACGTCAAGACCGGTGAGACGGCCGAGTTCCCTTGCCAGGGGATCTTCATGGCCATCGGACACACCCCAAACACTGCGTTTCTCGACGGCAAGGTGGCGATGGACAAGAAGGGCTACATCGAGGCGGAGGAGCCCACGACCCAGACGAATCGCGAGGGCGTCTTCGCCTGCGGCGACGTGACGGATCCTTCCTACCGCCAGGCCGTCACCGCGGCCGGCTCCGGGTGCAAGGCGGCGATCGACGCCGAGCGCTGGCTGGAAGTGCAGGATTGAGGCGGTTGAAATCACGGGCTGGCCGCGCGCCGTCGCGGGGGCCCCGGGCTACGGGCCGGTTTCCCGCGACTCCCGGAAACTTCGCATCCGGCCAGACAGCTGTCGACGAATAAAGGCTAGAGAGGGAGAAGTATGCCGGAAAAGCCACAGACGCTCGGACAACTCAAGGCCTCGGGGTACCGCTCGCGCCCAGTCAAGGATGAGATTCGGACCAACCTCAAGGCACGTCTGGCTGGCGGAGAAAAGCTCTTCCCGGGGATTCTCGGCTACGAGCGCACCGTCATTCCGGGGATCGTCAACGCGCTGCTGGCACGGCACGATTTCATTCTCCTCGGACTGCGCGGCCAGGCCAAGACCCGGGTCCTGCGAGCTTTGAGCTCGTTCCTCGACGAAGAGACACCGGTGCTCGCAGGCAGCGAGTTGAACGATGATCCGCTGGCCCCCGTGTCGGTTCCCGGGTGCCGGATGGTCGAGGAGGCGGGCGATGAGGCGCCGATCGAGTGGCTGGGGCGAGAGGAGCGCTACAACGAAAAGCTCGCTACCCCCGACGTCTCGATTGCGGATCTCCTGGGCGACATCGATCCGATCAAGGCGGCGACGCACAAACTGACGTTTGCCGATCCGGAAGTCATCCACTTTGGCGTCGTGGCGCGTACCAACCGAGGCATCTTTACGATCAACGAGCTTCCCGACCTGGCGCCGCGCATCCAGGTCGGTCTCCTGAACATCCTCGAGGAGAGGGACCTCCAGATTCGGGGGTTTCCGGTGCGAATCCCACTCGACATCTTGATGGTGTTCTCGGCCAACCCAGAGGACTACACCAACCGCGGGTCGATCATTACACCACTCAAGGACCGCATCTCCTCACAGATCCTCACCCACTACCCCCAGGACATCGAAACCGCCGCCGAGATCAGTGCCAACGAAGCCTGGGTGGAGCGCGACACCCCTCTGCCGCCGCTCTCGGACGACGTCAAGCGACTGGTCGAAGAGATCGCTTTTGCGGCGCGCGCTAGCGAGCTCGTCGACCAATCCTCGGGGGTGAGCGCGCGCATGCCGATTTCCGCTCTCGAGCTTCTGACGTCGAACCTCGAGCGCCGGGCCCTTGTTCACGGCAAGGACTCGGCGCACCCCCGGCTGGCAGACTTTCAGATGCTGCTGCCGGCGATTACGGGCAAGGTCGAGATGGTCTACGAGGGTGAGCAGAAGGGCGCCGAAGTAGTGGCTCGCCAGATCATCGGTGATGCGGTGCGAAAACTATTTGACGAGCGCTTCCCCCGCGTCGGCAGGGCCCTCGGCAGCGGCGGCGAAGAGGATTCGGGGCCCTACACCAACATGGTGGAGTGGTTTGCCGGCGGTGGCGAGGTGTTGCTTTCCGACGAACAGAGCTTTGCCGAGTATGAAGAGCAGCTCGAGAAGGTCCCCGGCCTCTTGACCCTGGCCGGCACCTACGCCGGCGATCCTCCGGGGCGCGCCTTCGCCGCCGAGATGGTCCTCGAGGGGCTGCACCAGCACCTGAAGCTCGCCCGTGAGGACCTCGATACCCAGGTCACTTACAAAGAGATGATCAAGTTCCAGCTGCTCAAGCCCCACCGGCGTGAGCGTGGCGAAGTGAACTGATCCGACGGTAGGCGGCCGATGAGGCACCGCTTCTTCCACCTCGATCCCGACCTGCTGCGGTCGTTGCTGGCCGGGGCCGAGCTACAGAACCTCTTCAACCAGCTTCTGCTTGCCTCGGGTGGTGACCCCGAAGAAGCGATGGAGTGGATGCGGTATCTCCAGGAGCAAG
>JAOTZA010000446.1 GCA_029861655.1 Acidobacteriota bacterium
GTTCGGGTCCGTGAGGAGCGGCTTGTTG
The DNA here is from genome assembly GCA_029861655.1 of Acidobacteriota bacterium. Classification (GTDB taxonomy): domain Bacteria; phylum Acidobacteriota; class Thermoanaerobaculia; order Multivoradales; family JAHEKO01; genus JAOTZA01. Next base: position 29 of record JAOTZA010000446.1, read on the forward strand.
GCCTCGAAGATTTCGGGGTACCGTTTCGCCGCACCGAGATGATCCTTGGCGATCTTGCCGAGCGTGTCGCCCTTCTGGACCGTGTAGAACACGGCTTCAGGGGCGGCCTCCGAGACCTCGAGTCGATCGTCGACGCTGGAGACTCCTGCGACGTTGCCGACCACGAGGATCGCCTTCTCTCTGGCTTCCTGATTGGGCGCGACGCCCGATACGGTCGCCACTCCGTCGTCGTACTTGACCTTCGGAGACTCGATGCCGAGGTCCATGTCGATGATGAGTCGCACGAGCTTGTTGCCCTCGCGCAACTCGTGGAGCTGCTCGTCTTGGGCGGCTTCAGCCGCCTTCTTGGACGGCGACTCTCCGAGACCGACCTTGCTTCCTGCCTCTTTCACAAAACTGAAAATGCCCATCATCGTCCTCCTAGGAATTTGCCGGCGAGGCCTTTGAGTGCGCCGAGTCCGCCCCCTCCTGCGCCGCCTGCGTTGAGTAGTGAGAGCAGGCCACCAGCACCCTTCGCGTGGTCGCCGATGAGGCCCATCAGCATCGGCAGAATCGAGCTCAAGCCCTTCGCTCCCTGCTCGGCCGTGACCCCGGCTTCCTGAGAGAGCGCGCCGATGTCGAGCTGCTGCGTGATGGTCCCGATGGCGCTAGGCGACGCAAGATCGTCGAGATCGAGATCCGAGGCGCGAGAAGTCAGCGCGTCCATGACGGACGACCCCGCGGCGGGCACGAATCGCGTCGCTTGGTCGGCCGAGAAGCCAGCCTTGGAGGTGAGCTCGGCGATGAGTTCGCCGCCTCGATCTCCGATTATGTCGTTCAGGAAATCCATACCTTGTCGTTCCTCAGTTCTTCGAGTGGTCGGCCACAGCTGGACCGTTGGGGAAGGCGCGGCTCCCGTGACCGGCCAATGGAATAGACCGGGAGTGACTCCACAAGTCACATCTGGTCACATCTAGTCGGAGCACTCCCAAGCTCCGACGCCTGTCCCGAACGGAGCGCGCTATCCTACATTGTTCACGCTCTGGGCTCGACCCCGAGCGCCTCCTGCCTAGAAGGAGCTCGACGTGAAGAGGGAGAGACTTCTGTTGGCAGTGCTCGCTGCAGCCGCGCTGAGCGCTCCGACCGCAACGACCGCTCAGTCCCCCAACGCCTTCGGCATCCCCACGGCCGACGTGCCCAACCCGGCCGCGAACATTGCGGCGGTCCCGGGAGCACGGGCGCAGGGCTGGTTGGGGCAAGGGAGGTCCGAGGTGCTGGCCCGCCACGGGATCGTGGCGACCAGCGATCCGTTGGCAGCCCAGGCGGGGCTCGAGATCCTGCAGAACGGCGGGAATGCCATCGACGCGGCGGTCGCTGCCGGGGCCGTGCTGGATGTCACGTCCCAGAACGACACCGGCATCGGCGGGGACCTCTTCGCGCTCGTATACGTCGCCGCGGAGCAGAAGCTCTACGCGCTGAACTCCGCTGGTTGGGCTCCCGCGGCATGGACCCCGGAGTTTTTCCGCAACCAACTCGGGGTAGAGCGCATACCCGGGAACGGTGTGAACGCCGCCACTGTCCCCGGTGCGATCGCCGGGTACGATGCCCTGCTCGATCGCTTCGGCACGTTGGGATTCCAAGAGACCTTCGCGCGCGCCGCTCAGCTGGCTGAAGAGGGTTGGGGGCAGGCGGAGCGGCGGCATCGCGACCTAGCTGGCGCCGCAAACGGCCTTGCCCGCGATCCAGACTCGAACCGCACCTTCCTCGTCGACGGGCGCGCGCCCGACCTCTACAGCGTGATCCGTAACCCTGACCTGGCCCGCGCTCTGCGTCTGATTCAGGAGCACGGTCGGGACGTCTTCTACCGGGGCGAGATCGCGGATGCCATCGTGGCGAAAGTGCAGGCGAACGGCGGCGTGATGACCAAGGCCGACCTGGCCGAGTTCGAGTCGGAGTGGGTCGAGCCCATCTCCACCAACTATCACGGCTACGACGTTTACCAGCTGCCTCCGCCGGGGCAGGGCTTTGCCGCGCTGGAGATGCTGAACATCCTGGAAGTCTGCGCGCCCGTGCACGGAGTAGACCTTGGCGACCTCGGGCCCACCAGCCCTGACTATTGGCACTTCATGGTCGAGGCGAAGAAGCTCGCGTACTCCGACCTCCAGGCGTACAACGCCGATCCGCAATTCGAGCACGTCCCTGTGAGCCGACTGCTTTCGAAG
>JAOTZA010000447.1 GCA_029861655.1 Acidobacteriota bacterium
GCTCTGGCCGTTACCCTACCCGGTCCCTTCTGCCAAGAGCGCATCGATCTAGAGGCCGATTTCTACTACTGCCTGGCGCATTCGCAGACCGACCGTGAAGAGGTCGAGGGCGCGATCGCGAGCTATAAACAATCACTCACCGCCGATCCGGACCAGGGCAGTGTCCACTTCAACCTCGGCCTGCTGCTGAGCGAGCGCGGCGACCTCAACGGGGCGGTTCACCATTACACCGAGGCCCTTCGCCTCGACCCTGGCGACGCCCGAGCGTCGAACAACCTGGGCTCGGTACTGGAGAAACAGGGGCAGCCCGCAGCCGCCTTCGACCGGTTCGCCGAGGCCGCGCGGCTCGATCCCCAGCTCGCGGCGGCGCAACGCAATCTCGCTCGGGGTCTTCTTGCCGCCGGCCGGGCCGCAGAGGCCCTCGAGCCGATTCACCGCGCCATGGCGGTCGAGCCTCGCCCGGCAGACGATCATTTCCTGCTTGGCAGCGTGGCGCTCCAAACGGGCGACACCGGGGGCGCGATTCGCGAGCTGACGGAGTCGCTGCGCCTCAAACCCACGGCGCGGGCGCACAACGATCTGGGAGTCACCCACCTCGGGCGTGGGGACCACGAGGAGGCGCTCGCCCAGTTCCAGGCCGCGATCCGGCTCGAGCCCGATTTCTTCGACGCCTACGGCAACGCCGCCGTGGCCCTGACGCTCCTGGGCCGGCTCGAAGAGGCCAGAGACGCCTTTGAAACGGCGATCGAACGGCGACCTCGGCACATCGACAGCCTCCTCAACCTCGCCGTGGTGCTGTCTCGCCTCGGCGAAACGCAAGAGGCTCTGGCAAGGCTGGAAGAAATCCTGGCTCTGGAGCCGGAGCAAGCACGTGCCGGCGCGCTGCTCGAGAAGCTCTCCGCCGGTCGCTGAGGCCAGGAACGTCGGCGACCTCCCGGCCTCAGGCCTCCTACGATGGGCCGGGGATATAGGGGATCTCCTCGCCGGGTTCGCCGACGACGAAACGAACATCGTCGTTGACGGCGATTCCGTCCTCGACCGGCAAGCGTCCCCCGGTGCGCTGCGACGCTTTCTTGCCGGAGATCTTGAACAGCGTCGCGCCGGTTCCCGGTGAGTAGACCTCGACCCGCCCCCACAGGTTCCGCCGCTTGCGGTTTGGATCGCGCAACAAAGAGCCGATCAGTAGCTCCTCTATCCCGTCGCCATCCAGATCCGCCACCGATCCGAGGGTGGCGCCAAACTGCTGATGCGAGGACTCTCCGTCGAGACGGAAGAGGGGAGCTACCGAGTCGGAATAGACAAAGACCGAACCCCGATCGTTGCCGTCCGCTGGCGCTCCGACGATGATCTCCTTGCGACCATCGCCATCGATGTCGATCCCGACTACGGCGAAACCGAAGTGCAGGGCGCCGTCCTCGGCCGGGAGCGTGCGCAAGACCCGTCCCTCGGCACCCGAGACCACGAACACCCGACCGGGTCGCTTCTCCTTGCCGGTACCCGGCGCCCCGACAAGCAGATCCCCGATGCCGTCTCCGTCGACGTCCGAAAACCGCGCGAGCGAGTAGCCGAAATGATCGCCGGACTTCTTCCCTCGCGCCGAGAAGATCGTCTCCCCCGTCCGCGGGTTGAGCACGTGGAGCGCGCCGACCTGCCTCTTCCTGCCCCGGCTTTGTCGGGGAGCGCTGACAGCGACATCCATCTCGCCATCGCCATCGGCGTCGCGGTTGAGACCCACCACCGCCCAGCCCATGAGAGAACCCACCTCGCCCTCGACCCGCAGCCTCTCCGAGAAACCGAGAGCGACGAGATCGAGCATCACCACCGCCGGCCGGACCAACTCGTCTTCAGCCGCCGCCACGGCTCCCACCGCCCACAGGTCGGCATACCGTCTGTCGTTGGTGCGGAAATCCACCTCGGCCAAGGCGTGCCCAAAACGGCGCACCGGCCCGAGCGACAGCGCGGTGGCCGGATAGCGCAGCTGGAGATCGCCGTCCAGCGGATCGAACGCAACGATCTCTCCGGTGGCCTCGTCACCGAGATCTCTCCCCGGCGCTCCGGCGACGAGAGAGAAACGAAGATCGCCGGCGCCGTCCAGGGTCTCGCTGAACATCAAACCGCTGCCAAATCCATCACCTTTCTGGTTGCCTTTGAGCTCGAGTGTGGTGGCGCCGGTCATCGAGATGACACGCAGTTGCCCTTTGCGGGTTTTGGCTCGAGAAGTGC
>JAOTZA010000448.1 GCA_029861655.1 Acidobacteriota bacterium
GGGAATCGGATACTCGCTCCACGCCGGCATGGTGATCGTGTGTGACGGTACCGAGATGGCGGCCAGACGACTCGAGAGGGTCTTGACCGGAGATCCGGGTTTGGGAGTTGCTCGCCACGCCGATGCCGGATACCGCCACGCCCTCGAGTGGGCCGATCGCCACCACGTTCAACTCCCCATGCGCAGCTGAGTCGTAAGGGGCTTGCTTGCCGCGCAACCCATGAGACTCTCTCAGCAAGCCCCAAAGAGCGCGACATGAGGCTCGCTGCCTACGAGACGGGGATCGTCTTGGCGGCCGCGGTTGCGCCGCTGCTTCCGTCCTTAGGCGGCGCCGTTTTGTTGCTGGCGGTCTCCCTTGGGTGGGTTGGGACCAGGCCACCGGTTCGTGAGACCTGGTGGGTCACGCCACTCTTGGCAGCGGCCCTGGTCCTCCTGGTTCTGGACGCGGCGGATCGGCCCGCCTCGCCTCGCCAGCGTCTCGGCGACGCGGCCGATCGTATCGAGGAACTCTGGTCGCGTCAGGACGCGGAGACCGATGCTGCGGTGGCGGATCTGCTCGAAGGTGGCGGTCTCACCGAGGGTGACCGATCGTCGGACGCTGCGCGGCTCGAAGCCTTTCGACGCCTCGAGGCCCGGTCTCGGAGAGACCCGGAAGCCGCGATGACCTGGTTGTTGTTCGAGCCGGGTGGGTCCGCCTATGCCTGGGCGGGAGCCGGCCTTCTACATGATCCGGTCGCCGGCGAGCCAGCCGTCGAGGGTCGGTCGTTTCGCTCGAGCTTCACCGCGGTTTCGTTGCTTTCGGCTCGGACTCTGTCTTCCGAGGTCGGTGTATGGCGGCTGATCGTCGGAAGAGGACTCTCGAAGGATCGGCTTCCGGGAGAGCCACGCTCCGGGGGAGCGTCGACCTGGAGCTTGCTCACCGAATCCGAGTCGACTGCACCGGGCGAATGGCTGGAGCATGCGTTGAAGGGTGCCCGCCTCGTGGCCGCCGCCAACATGCCGATCGAGGTGAGGGACCCACGACGCAGGATCGTTGCAGCGGCGCTTGTCGGTGCGGCGCTTCTTGTTCTGGGTTTGGTGAGGTTGGGCGAGGCTTTTTCCAGAAGTTTCTCCACTGTCGGTCCCGTGGTGACCGGCGTGGTGTTGGCTGCGGTTGCGTGTGGAGCCGATCTGTGGGAGATCCTACTTCTGAGCGCTGCTCTCGGCGCCGTCGTTTTGGTGGCCCCCGGGTCTAGACGAGGGATGCGTCGCTGGCTGACTCCCGCGTCTGGATTCGTGATCTTCGTTCTCCTGTTGGGCGGCTCGTATCTGCTCCAGCGGCTCACCCTTCCCGTCGATCTGGGGTCGGAGTTGATCGACTCACCATCGGGATCGGCTCTCCGTCTGGCACTCTTTCTGGTGGTCCTTGCACTGCTGCTTTGGGTGCCTCGGAGTTCGGGCTCGGAACCGGCTCGCCAGCGCTGGGCCTGGCTAACGTTTGCTGCAGCCGGTTTTGGCGCCGCATTTCACGCTTGGAGTCTTCTGGGGCCGCTCACCCTCGGTGTCGCGACGATCGGGAGTGTCGCCTGGCTGCGGAGTGGGCAGGCCACCGAGAACTGGACCGGCAAAGCGGTCGCCTGTTTGCTCGCGGCCGGTCTTGCCGCTCTGTCGTGGGAGATCGCCTATCACGCAACCTTGGAGCGTGATCTCGAGGAACGGGCGATGGAGGAGCTGGGTCCGCCGACTCTCGACGAGCTGGGCGAGGTCGAGTGGGCGGCGCGGCAGCACTTCGAGAACTTCGATCTGTCCAACTGGGCCGCGACGGGGTTGGACCAGGACAACACCAGAGATCTCGCCTTTGCGCTTTGGCAAGAGTCGCCGCTAGCGAGGGGTGGAGCCCTATCAGCCGTTTTTGTAGCTCCCGACGATGGAGCCTCGTCGGCGTTCTCGTTTGGACTGCCGTTGTCCGAAGATGGCGGACTAGACCAGCAGCCGCCGGTTTGGAACGAGCTTGCACTCCCGGGTTGGGAGGAGGCGCTCATCGGTGGCGAGTCCGATCTTCGTATCGGTGGCGAAGCGGTCGGGCGGATTCGGTATTGGAGCCTCCTCAGACCTGGATTTCGTTGGGCCCCGCCGTCGGTCGACCGGATTACCGAAGGACTCTTGCAAGGCGGTCCGCGTGCCGAGCTGGCCGGTGGCGTTCTGCCAGGAGCCGGTCGGCTTGCTCTCTTTGAAG
>JAOTZA010000142.1 GCA_029861655.1 Acidobacteriota bacterium
ATCGCATGCAGGCGCACCTCCGGGGCCCCGTAGAGGCCGGCCGAGAATCCGGAGAGGTTTTCGTCGATGAGCTCGAACAGTTGCCGGTTGCCTTCGACGATGTGAATCTCGTCGGCTTCGTGGTGATGAGCGAGCGCCAGACCGCCACCGCCCAGGAGCGCCACGCGACCCGGTTTCGGGCTCCCCCCGGTCCGGGGCAGAAAAAAGGCGAGGGCGAGTGGGAGACTGTCCAAGTAGGCGAGCCTCGGATCGTCCCGCCGGTTCGGAGCCGGCCCGGGTGCGTGGTCGATCACCGTTCGTACGACGCCGTCGGCGAAGACCACAACCTGCTCCGGGATCTCTCCTCTGAAGGCCAAGCTCAGACCCGGGGCGATGCGAAATGGGATCCGCTCGGAGCGGACCGCGACCAAAGAGCCGAGCGGGCTCGAGCGCTCCGCCACGACCTCGGTGCCAGGTACCGCGAGAGTCTTGGCGAGAGGTTTGTACTCCGACATTCGAGGCTCGAGCCACGAGGATGGCCAGAGTTGGGGCGCCGCGATCGCGATGCCGCAAATCAGAAGCAGTGGTCCGCGGCTCGGACCTGGCCGCCAGCCTCGAGGTTCTAGGCCCGACCCGGCCTGCAAGGCAATCGCCGCAAGGCCCCCGGCCGATCCGACAAGTCGTAGGCAGTCTTCCGCGTCGAGCCAGTACAGTGCGCCGATCACCGTTGCCGCGCCGGCGGCTGCGCCCACGAGATCGGCGCGGTAGATCTGGTGGATTGATTCGCGGGAGCGCGTCAGCGCGAGGCCTACCGCGCCTCCGGCGCACAGGAAGGGAATCGCCAGGACGAGGTAGACCCCCGCCAGAACACCGAGTTGGCGTCCACTCCACACCAGCTCGAGTGGATTGAGGCGCAGCCGCTGGGCGGCGGCGAAGCACACCGGCGCCGAGAGGCCGAAGAGCGCGGCCATCGACAGAAACGACACTTCGAAGCGCGCGAGCAACTGGCGCCTCAGGACCGTCAGCACCGCGCCGCTCGCGCCGTAGCCCAAAAGCGCCAGGCTGATCACCATGTACGCGAAGTGGTGCCATTGGACGATCGAGAAAAGGCGCATGAGTAGGAGTTCATAGCCGATCGCGGCTCCGGAGATCAGGCCGATCGCGAGGCGGAGCGCCACTAGTGCTGGCCGGTGAGCGGGACGAAGGCGACCGGTAGCACCTGGCGGCTCCTGATCTCGCCGTCGTCACTCTTGGTCACCAGCATGAGGTGCTGGACCGCGAAGGCACTGCCGACCGGAATCAGCATTCGACCGCCCGGCTCGAGTTGGTCGAGCAAGGGCGGTGGCACGTGCCCGGCGGCGGCGGTGACGATGATGGCGTCGAAGGGCGCGTGATTCTCCCAGCCGTAGTAACCATCACCGACCCGGGTCGACACGTTGTCGTAGCCGAGCCTCGAAAGCCGCCTGCGCGCGGATTCACCCAGCTCAGGGATGATCTCGATCGAGAAGACCTTGTCGACCAGCCCGGCCAGGATCGCCGCCTGGTATGCCGAGCCGGTGCCCACCTCGAGTACCTTGTCCCCGGACTCTGTCTCGAGCAGATCGGTCATGATCGCGACAATGTAGGGCTGGGAGATGGTCTGGCCATAGCCAATCGGCAGTGGGCGGTTGAGGTAGGCGTGCCGCCGCAACGCCTCTGGCACGAACTCGTGGCGCGGCACCCGGCCCAGAACGTCGAGCACACGGGGATCGAGAGCGTCCTTGCCCAACTCCTGGCGGGTGAGGTTGACGTCCCGTCGGACTTCCTCCAGAAGCTCGGCACGCTCCCGCTCGTAGTCGGCTGCCTCTCCTGCGACGGCTTGCGCCACCAGAAGCACGAGTACGGAGCTGAAAAGGAGACGTCTCATCGGGCCGGCCGGCAAGATCTATTCCTCCTTTGTCAGCTTATCAAGGTCCGACACGAGCAGGCACAATGGTCTCAATCGGCACGGCAGCCTCGAGAATCCCCGGCTTCGTATCGGATGACAAAGCTGGGAGGGAGCGCCGCGTAATTCCTGGCCCGCGGCCACCCCCTTGGGTGGTCCGTGCCTCGTCTGGCGGGCGTAGATTGATGGCCGTACATAAGGAGGTGCCTCATGCCTGTAGGCAAGCTCAAGGAGCTTCTGGATCGAGAGGAGGTCAAGTACGTCTCGATCGCCCATTCACCAGCCTTCACCGCTCAGGAAATCGCGGCCTCGGCCCACATCCCTGGTAAAGAGGTCGCGAAGACCGTGATGGTCAAGCTTGACGGCACGGTGGCGATGGCCGTACTGCCGGCGCCTGCCCGCGTCGACCTGGATCGTCTTCGCGACATTGCCGGGGCCGGCGAGATCGAGCTCGCCGGGGAAGCGGAATTCAAACGCCTCTTCCCGGAATGTGAAACGGGGGCCATGCCGCCCTTCGGTAATCTCTACGGGCTCGACGTCTGGGTGGATCGCCTCCTCGCCGAGGACGAAGAGATCGCGTTCAACGCCGGTTCTCACGCCGAGCTCATCCGAATGGGCTACGGCGACTTCGAGCGCCTGGTGAAGCCTAAGCTGGCCGAGTTCGCTACGCCGAAGGTCGAGGCTTGAAAGCGTACAGCTGAAGGGCGACCCTACCAGCGTCCCTCAACCGTAGTGGCGGCGAAAGCCCCGACACCAGCCGCCAATTCGTGTGGCCCGCCTGGGTCAGCGTTTCGCCGTCTCGCCAACAGCTCGACGGCGGATGTCCGGTAGGATCGTGTCATGGGAGGTGACGACCGAGGGCACGGTAACCCGGCGCGTACGTTGATGACCGACCCGGACGTGCTCCGGTACGAGCCGACCGGACAGCTTATGGGCTCGGTTCTGGTCATCGCGGGTGTGCCGGCGGACGTGGGAACCCACGTCGTGATCGAGGACCAGGTCGTCGTCGGTCGGATGACCACCGGGCTGCAGCTGCGCGATGGCCAGACCTCGAGGCAGCATTGCTCGGTGCTGTTCGACAAGGACGCCGATCGATATGTCGTGCGCGACCTCGGCAGCACCAACGGAACCCAGCTGAACGGTGAGCGCTTGGAGGGGGAACGGTCGATCGAGGTTGGAGACAAGATCTTACTTGGCCAGACGTTGCTCAAGTTCACGCTCGTGGACGAGACCGAGGCCCTCTACCTGCGGCGCATGGAGCGCCTAGCCGGTACCGATCCGCTCACGGGCCTGCACGCCAAGCACCGGTTCGACTCCATGCTTGTCGAGGCCCTTCGGATGTGCCGAGCCGACCGAAAGCCGTTGACAACGCTGATGATGGACATGGACGGCCTGAAAGCGATCAACGATCGTCACGGCCACCGCATGGGCGCCCACACGATCGCCGAGGTCGGGCTGCTGCTCGGTCGCACCCTCGCGGGTCGTGGCGAGGCCTGTCGCTTTGGCGGCGACGAGTTCTGCGCCTACCTGCCGCGCACGGCCGTCGAGGACGCGACGCAGATTGCTGAGGAGTTCCGCCGAGCGGTCCAGTCCGCGAACTTCGAGTTCGAGGGCGTCGTTGTCCAAGCGACGATCAGCATCGGCGTCGCGGAGTCCAGCGATACCGTCTCGAACCTCGACAAGCTCGTCGCGGCCGCAGACAAGGCGCTGTACCGCGCCAAGGAGAAGGGCCGGAACTGTGTGAGTCAGTACCGCCCAATTTCCAGCTCGTTGCATCGCTAGCCCCCGAAGTCTACCTCCCTGGTCACGTTCCAGGCGCCATTGACATGATGCACCTCTCCCGTCGAGCGCCGCAGTAAGCCAGGGACAGATCGCCGGCGAAACTCGTTGCGGCCCCTGCAGCGAGAGTGATCGAACTCCTCAAACGTATGCGCCTTTTTACCGGGAACGTCGCGTTCACCAGTAGGAGCGAACAGGATGGCCGGACTCATCGAAGAGGAACAGTTGGCTGGCCACGGGCTTCGTTCACTACGAAGGGAGGAAATAGGACGATGACTACAAGACACAGATCAGGAATCGGAACACTGATGGTGGCGGCCGCGTGCTTCTTCCTGCAGGCGGCGCAGACCCAGCCAGCCATCGCCGGCCCAGCCGAGGCCGACTGGCCGAGGTGGGAAACACCAGAGGAGGCAAGGTTCTCGTCAGAGCAGGTCGCCGAGGCCGGGCGCCTCTGGTCCGACCTGGACGGTGCATCCCAAGCGGCATTCTTTCTCGCCTACAAAGGCAAGGCTCTGGCGAGCTTCGGGGATGCGAGCAAAGAGTACCTGTGCCCCGCAGTGCGGGCAACCATGCTGAATGCCCTCTATGGGACTCACGTGGAGAACGGGGATATCGATTTGGAGAAGACCCTCGAGGAGGTCGGGATAGGCGACGTACCGGCACTGACTCGAGCCGAGAGGCAGGCCAAGATCAACCATCTTCTGCAAGCCAGATCGGGCGTCTACCACGAGGCGGCTTGTGAGTCTCAGGCAATGAGGGACGCTCGGCCGCGGCGCGGGTCTCACGCGCCGGGAACCTTCTGGCACTTGAACAACTGGGATGTCAACGCTCTCGGGACGATTTTCTTTCTGGAGACCGGCCACGAGATCTTCACCGAGTTCGACCAAAAGATCGCTCGCCCGCTCGGCATGCAGGACTTCCAGGCGGGCGACTGCAACTACCACTGGGAGATGCGGTATTCGATCCATCCCTGCTATTGGTTCCGGATGTCAGCCAGGGACCGCGCACGATTCGGTCAGCTCTTTCTCCAGAACGGAAAATGGGGTGACCGACAGATCATTCCCGAAACCTGGGTCGAAGAGAGTACTCGTTCTAACTCGACGCTCGCCCCCGGAATCGGCTTCGGCTACTCGTGGTGGGTCTTGGGACCCGAGTTCTTCGAGTCGGCGGATCCGCGTCTTCAGCACCTCCGGGGGTTTGCCGCAACCAACTCTTTTCAGGACCAGTTGATTCTGGTCTTGCCGGACGCGGAGATGGTCATCGTCGCAGCGTCCGAGGCCTCTTCCGGCAATGCCTTCAAGTTGGACGACGCGTTCCCGATCATGGAGAAGATCCTCACGGGACGGGAGATCGTCGATCTGGCGGCTCTTCGGGCCCGGGCCAAACCGCGGCTCGCGAGCGGGGCTGACACCTTGCGGATCGTTGCGAAGACCAAGAACCGGAGCCCTAACCCGTCTTTGCCCGCCGAAGTGGACTTCTACGTTTCGGCGGAGCCTAGCGGTGCTGGCGACCTTCGCTGGATCGGTTCGGCCGGTCTCGCCGGACTGGCCGCCGGTGAAAAAAAGACGATCCGACTGCGGGCCGCTGTCCCCAGCGATCTCGAGCCCGGAAGCTACTATCTCATCACCGTCGTCGACCGAGACAAAGACAACTACGACCTGACGCGTGGCAACAACGTCTCGATCAGCAAGCGAGCCATCGAGATTGGCTACTAGGAAGGGAGCCCCCTGAGCCTCGCGACTCTGCTATCCATTCGGGTGGGTTGCTCTCTTGCGTCAGGATACAGAATCAGGGGCACCGCAGGGCACGTTGGTGAAGCTACGATGGCGATCCGAGTCAGGCGATGTTCGAGGCCAGTTTTTTCGGCTGTGGTTCTGCTTCTTTGCGGGTTGTCGGCGCCCTCTCGTGTCGCGAGCCAGGAGCCGATCGTGCCGCCACAGTTGAGCTTCTCCGATCCGGGTGCCCGCAGCATGGGATTCGGCGGCGCCTTTGTCGCGCTGGCGGACGATGCCACTGCCGCATTCGCCAATCCAGCCGGTCTAACGCAGCTGCTGAAGCCGGAGTTCTCGATCGAAGGGCGCCACTGGAACCACTCGATCCCGTTCATCCAGCGCGGCAGGGTGGAAGGTCTCCCCAGTGGTATCGGGGCCGACACCACGGCCGGTGTGAGGACGGCGACAATGGATGACGTCGTCACGGGGCTCTCCTTCCTTTCGTTGGCGTACCCCAAGGGGCGGTGGTCGCTTGCCTTCTTCCGGCACCAACTGGCGAGTCTGGAGCTCTCAAGCGAAACCCGGGGGCTATTCGCGGGCGGCACCGACTGCTGCCAGGACCGGGTCTGGGACCAACGAGCCACGACCGATCTGGACATCGCGAGCCACGGGATCTCCGCTGCCTATCGCCTCCGTGAGAGCTTCGCTCTCGGGCTTGGGGTGGTCTACCATGAGGTTTCCCTGACCTCGATGGCGACGCAGTTCCTTCCGGATGAGGATCCCATCGCGGGCTCGTTGGCACCGACGTCGTACCTGCCGGAGCAGTCGCTCGTCAGCCAGAGCCTCGTCGGTGACGATGCGGATTGGGGCCTGATCGGAGGCTTCCTCTGGAGGCTGTCCAACAGCTGGAGAATCGGCGGCGTTTATCGGCAGGGTCCCGAAGTCGAAATCGCGATCGAGACCAGGGCGGGTGAGGCGGTCGATCTCGGAGTGCCACCCGGCGCCGTGCTGGCCCGATTTTCCGGGGTCCCGGTCGAGCTTCCGTGGGTCCTCGGTCTCGGCTGGGCCTACCGGCCCCAGGACAGCGGGATGACGGTGAGCTTCCAGTGGGATCACATCGAGTACTCGACCATCTTGACGAGCCTCGAACGGTTTTCGGCGCGGCATGGTGAATCACTCGAAGAAGCCTTGGACGACGCCGACGAGCTGCATCTGGGCGGCGAGTACGTCTTTCTCCGCTCGACACCGCTTATCGCTTTCCGGGCCGGGACCTGGCTGGATCCCGATCATCAAATCCGGAGCACTAGCGATGACCCCTTCGAACGCGTATTGCAGCCGCGCGGAGAGGATCAGGTGCACTTTACTTTGGGTCTCGGCGTGGCTTTCCGGAGATTCCAGATCGATCTCGGAGTCGACTTCGCCAATCAGCTGGACACGGTGTCGGCATCGGCGGTCTACACCTTCTAATCCGCTGAGATCCACACGGCACTTCCTTCCCCGAAGCGTATGAGCCACCGGCCCCGGCGAGGTACCAACCGAGTAGGCGGTCTTCGAGCTCGTGCCGGCGAATTGGATCACCCGAATCCTCACCGAGGAAGCCGCCCAGGTTCGCCGGCGCCAGTAGAAGTGTGCAGCTAGAAGAGTGCAGCTAGAGGCTCACGACTGTCGACAGCGAGAAAGTGTCAACACGTTCGGAGATGTCCGTGGCGAGGTCAAGCTGAAAGCGGCCGATCACCAGACCGATGCCACCTGCAAAATGGATCTCGTCGGCACCGGGTTGGAACCTGACTTGGGCAATCGGGCGTTCGCCGACGTAGCGAATCTGGTGGTCTGGATCCTGCCAGGCTCCGAGACGCACGGCCAAGGGGTAGCGTAGGCCGAGCGTTACGTACTCGAACCCAAGATGAAGCTCGTCGCCGCTGTCGACGATGTAGTTTTCCGGATCGCTCCGCCCCACCCGAATCATGTTGAGCCCATCTTTGTTGAGGTCGCTGTAGTCGACATGATCCCAGTCCAGCGTGAGGATGAGGGCGTCGGAGACCCGCCAGGCGACACCCATGCCCCAGACATCCGGAACATGAAACGTGCCCTGACCACCCACCGATGTGTCGATCTGCCCGGGCTCGGCACTCGCCGGCCCGCTGATAAAGGTGCCAGTGAAGTCGAACTCGGGACTGTCACGGTAGACCGCGCCGACGCTCCAAGTCTCGCTCGGACGCCATAGAAGCCCGCCGTGGACTCCCATGTCGTTGTCGTGACCCTCCTGTGCCTGAGTCTGTAGCACGTTCTTCGGCGCGAAGTCGGTTGGACCATAGCGGTTGCCCCGAAGGGCGTCGATGTCCGGGTCGCCGGTCAGGGGCTCGACGGCAAAGCGCTTGGTCATCGAAGCCAGATCGAAATCGTATGAAGCTGCCCCGAAACCGACCGATAGCTTCTCGGTCACTTTCCAAGCACCGGCGGCACCGAATCCGACGATCTCGAGACCGAGCCGCGAACGCAGTGGACTGGTGCGAAAGCCACCCGTACCCAAGAAAATGCCCTCGCTGACGAGAGATGCCCGGAACCTCGCCAGCTCATGACGGTAGATCGCAATTGCCCAGTTCTCCGTCACATGCGCATAGGAAAGGAAGGATAGACCCTCGGTACTGTCACCGATGGCGCCTTCACGGAGCCCTTCGACAACATCGATGCCGAGACCCGAGGGCTCGCCGAATGCGTGCCCGCTCTCCACGAACAAACTCGTATAGGCCCAGGAGCGGACTTCGAGCGACACTTCCGGTGCGATGAGCTGCGTCAGCCCTGCCGGGTTGGCATAGGCGGCGGTGGCGTCGTCTGCCAGACCGAGAAAAGCACCACCGAGACCGAGACTGCGGGCCC
>JAOTZA010000449.1 GCA_029861655.1 Acidobacteriota bacterium
GTTCCAACGGCCGGATTGACTTGCAAGTTGATGAGCCGCTGTTGGTTACGCCAGGGCTTTGATGTCGCCTTGAGATGTTCCACGTACATGCGCGTGAGGTCGGACAGCTTTTCGATCCGGACGGTCGCTCGATCCGTGTCTTCAGGCGGCGCGGCCGGCCTCTCCTCGTTGGGGACAGCGAGAACCGCGGCTGCTTTCTTTCGCGCCTCGCCCAAGGTCAGCTTTCCGACCTTGCCCAGCGTCTTCGTCCGCTTGCGACCGGAGGACCGGTGGGTGACGACAAAGCTCCTCTTGTTCGTGGACGTGATGCGAACACCGAGATGAGGCACTTCATCGTCCCAGATGATGTGCTCCGTCCATCGCTTGCGCCCCGACTTGGTGACGGTGCTCTGGCCCTCGTACCGGGCGGTCCGAATGTTTTGCTCCGTGAGTCTCACGATGTCGTACGTTTCCAAGGCCACCGCGTTCGGTGAAAGAAGGCAAGGTAACTCACATATTCTAAAGGAGATTCGGGCCACCGCGTTTCCGCCGAGACCGCAGGCGCTTTCGACGCTGCGGGAAAGCCCCGGACAAAAGGTCAGGAAATCCGCGATTGGTCCCTACAGGGACTCCACGTAGGTTTGCCGCGGTCCTCGGCGATCATTCACGCTGTACTCGAACCTACCGCCGTCCCAGTCGCCGAGACTTGCGGCTCCGCATTGACCGCCCTTGTTCAGGGTCACAATGGCCCCGTCGATATGGAAGCCCTTTGCGACGATACGCAGCATCGCCCGCCGCGCCGCTTCCCCAGGAGACTCACCGTCGCGCATCAGCTCCACGTAGTTGATGGCCGCTTCGACCGCATCCAGCGCAGTTTCTCCCTTTTCGAGAACTGGCCAACCGGCCTGGTTGGCTCCCGCGGCGTGCTCCCAGTTTGTGACGATGATGGGCCCGGTGGCGTCGTCGGCGGCAGGCAGCTTCGAGGACGCCCACAACGCGCCCGCGGTCGTGCCGATCAGGAAGTTCCTTCTTGTGACCATCCCGGCCTCCGGCTCTCTTACTGTGCCGGTCCGCTACTCGACCGGTCGCTGTACTCCGCTTCTGCGACGATCGCCAGGACCACGGCAAAAAGACCCGCGGGCGGCACCAGAAAGAACGCGGCGACGCCGCCCGCCACCGCCCAACCCCAGCCCCGGCGGCGAATGGAGGAGATGCCGCCGATCAAGGACAGGGCCCCGCCAACGGCCAATAGAGCCGCGAGGGTCACCAAAAGGCCGCTGATCCATTCGAGCGGGACGTCCGAATCTTCTTGAATGTCGGGCACCGTATTCATGATGCCGCAGGCGAAGAGCAACGCGACGATTCCGAATACGGCGCAAATACTGGAGATGATCTCGAGGACTCCGACGACCGTAGGCATCCAACGTTTGTCCATAGGCGACCTCCTCTTGCTCGATCGAGTAGGGGCCCCGCTCAGAGAGCAGCGAAGGCTGCTTCGATCTTGACTTTCGTGGCAGCTTGCCAACGCTCCGAAGAAACCTTCATCTTCGCTGTCTTCTTCTGCTCTCGTACGCCAGCCTTTAGCACCATGGTCTTTCTGACCATGCCCAGGCGCTTGTTTTTCTTGTCGAGGAGAATCAAACTCAAGTTGACCCGCTGCATGCCGGCGTTGAGATTGCTGCCGGTGAAAGTCCAGGCGGCGCGGACTGGGTCCTCGCCCTTCTTGGACTCTAGATCGAGCCGCACGGTGGTGATCTCCCGGCGAGTATGCTCTGAACCGTAACTGAGGTTCTTTAGGGGAATCTCCTTTTCTTCACTCGGGAAGGGACTGATCACGACTCCCGTCTGATACATCGCCTCGGCGAACAGGGCCGCCGGTGACAGGATGAGGAGAACCGCCAGCACTCGTGAGATGAGTGAGGTCACAGGAACAAAGAAGGCTGTATGGGGCATCCTACGCATCGCATCTCTCCTTTGACTGGGACACATCCAGCTTACAGTGGAGCTTACGGCAAAACCCCGAAGATTTGCAATCAGCCAGCACCTGACTCCGAGGGTGAATGAGCCTGACCACTGCAGCGGGCCTCACCCATCACTGGGTTCGGAGGCCATCTCATGGCGTTGCAGACAGAAGACGGCGGCGAAGACGTCGAATGTCGTTTGGCCCGATACGGCAACAACCGCCGATCACCCGCGCCCCCAGCTCGACCCAGGTGGGTGCGGCGAAAGC
>JAOTZA010000143.1 GCA_029861655.1 Acidobacteriota bacterium
TCCCCTGCCCCTCGACCCCAGAGCCAAGCTGCCGATCGTTCTCGTCTTCGTCCTGGTCAGCGCCTCGAACCCGGTCGCCATCAAGTTCGCACTTGAAAGCGGCTGGTCGGCGCTCCCTCTGGGTATCGCCCGGATGGGCTTCATCGGCCTCTTCTTCCTGCTCTGGGTGTTGGCCGCGAGAGAACATCCCCTCGGCGCTTCGCCGCAGGGCAGGCGCTACTCGCTCATGGCGGCCTGCTGCAAGGGAGTCGGCGTACTCACTTTCTATCTGGCGTTGTCACTGGTTCCCGCGAGCCGTGTGATCGTTCTGTCGACTTTCTCTCCGGTGGTCGCGCTCTTGATGATTCACTGGCTGCTCGAGCACGAGCGGGTGCGGGGGCGGCAGTGGCTAGGCGTAGCCATCAGCTTTGCGGGTCTGGCGCTGCTCCTGTTCTTCCGGGGCAAGCTCTCGCTGCAAGGCGGCCAACCCGGGCACGCGACGCTTCTCGGAGACGTCTGCATGATCCTGAGCGTGATTTTCCACACGGCGATGGTGATCTTCGAGAAGAAGGCGATCCTAGTAGGGATTCGCCCGCGGCAGCTGATCGTTTCCACCAATCTGGTCTCGCTGTTGGTCTTCACGGCGATGGCCTTTGCCGTAGACGACTCCGGCTTCGCCACCGTTCCGATGAGCGCACCGGCGCTTTGGGCCTACGGCTACCTGATCTCGGTCGCCGGGGTGTTTCTTTTCTATTACCGGCGGTGGATGGTCGGCGTTCTCGAACTGGGCTACATCACTTCCTTCAGCCATCTCGGAAAGGCTGTTGGCTTGCTTTTTGCGGCGATGCTGCTGAGAGAGACCATTCCATTGTCTAACCTTGGAGCGTTCACTCTGATTCTGGTGGGCTCCATGGTCTCCAACCGAACCGGCGTCGCCCCGGCGCCGGGAACCGATGCGGCTCAGTTGCTGAGCCGGCGTCCGCGAACGTAGGTTTCGGTCAGGGCGACCTGGTTGCAGGCCATGAGCACGGTAAAGAGCCGCCCCTGGGTCCGCTTGACCGGGTCGTCCGACCGCAGCCCCCACTCGAGGCTGTTGGCCAGGGGCTCCCATTGGGCCGGGTCGATGACCACCAGATCGGCCTCGCGGCCGGGATCGAAGTTGCCGATCCGGTCTTCGAGATCGAGGGCGCGGGCGCCGGCCACGGTTGCCAGATGCAGGAGCTCTGCGGGGTGCAGGGCCACCGCCGCGTTTAGCTCATCGGGCTCGCTGATGTGGACCTTGAACGCGGTGTTGAGCACATCGGGGATGAACCAGGTATCGCCGGCCGCCAGGTCGGTTCCAGCCGCGACGTTGACACCGGCAGCGATGGTGCGCCTCCACGGCATCGTGCCGCTGCCGAGAAACAACTGGCTGGTCGGGCAATGCGACACCGAGGTCCGGGTTTCGGCCATGCGCTCGAGCTCCGAGTCCTGGCAATGAACGCAGTGGGCCATGACGCTGCGGCGTCCCAACAGACTCTCACCACCCTTCTTGCTACCGGGTAGAAAGCGTCCATCGTAGGTGTCGAGGTAGGTCTCGACCTCATAGCTGCCCAGCACCGCCGCGATCTCTCCATCGCCCGCTCGGTTGTTCTCGTTCAGGTGCGAAGTGAAGTAGACCCCACGGGGCCGGAAGTGATCATAGAGCTCGCCCAGCGCGGCGAACGTCTCGGTGGTCACCGAAAGAGAAAAGCGCGGCACCACCGCCGTATAGACCAGAGCTTCGCTCGCTTCGTCCTCGCTTGGGTGCCACTTCTCGATCTCTTCACGGGTGAGCCGAATGGCGTCCTTTTCGCTGGTGATCAAGGGTTTGGCGGCGTCGGGTCCGATCGTCTGGATGCCGCGCC
This sequence comes from Acidobacteriota bacterium, assembly GCA_029861655.1. Classification (GTDB taxonomy): domain Bacteria; phylum Acidobacteriota; class Thermoanaerobaculia; order Multivoradales; family JAHEKO01; genus JAOTZA01. Next base: position 1,866 of record JAOTZA010000143.1, read on the forward strand.
CGATAACGCCACGCAGACCGCGACGCCGGTACTCCCCAAACAGGGCGTCCTGGGCCGCCGGGAACGCCGAGCCAAAAACGAGCGAAGTGGTCGTTCCTGCTGAGATCAGGCGGTGACAGAACTCTTTGGCCGCGCCCGTCGCGAAGTCTTCGTTTTCGAATCTGGCCTCGGCCGGGAAGATGCACTCGGTCAGCCACTCGAGCAACTGGCCCCCGCCATAGGCGTCGATCGAGTTCACCTGCGGAAAATGCATGTGAGTATCGACAAAACCCGGCAGGATGAAGGCGTCCCCGTGGTCGATGACCTCGACCGGCGCGCCCTTGCGCTCGGGGCGGTCGGAGTACGGACCGCACCATTCGATGACGCCCTCTTCGTTGACCAACAGCGCGCCGTCGGGAACCTCGACCAGGGCATCCCTCGCCTCTTGAACCGTCGGAGTCCCGGTCAAGTGAAAGATGTGGCCTCGATGAAGAGTCTTCATACTTGAGTCTTCAAACCTGAAAAAGAAAACCGATCACGCTGCCGACATAGCCGGTTAGACCGATGATCAGGCAAGCCGATGCGACGTGGTACTTCTTGGTTCGCTCGTTACGGCGCACGATCAAGTGAACGAGTGAATCATGGATCGTGTCCATGCAGCGGCGGGTGCCCCAACGCAACTGCAGGGGCCCCCTCAGAATCATCACGGCCGAAATCAGAATGAACGCCAGTCCATAGACGATGCTGATCTTCGAGAACAAGCTCGATGCCGCGATCCTCGGGCCTGAGAACCCGGTGATGGTCAAGGAGATGGTCACCAGACCGAGAAGCAACTGGGCACGACTCTGCAGAACGTCGAACTGCTTGACCAGAACATCGAACACCTTCGAGTAGTTGCCATCGCCGTGGATCTCGAGGAGGTAGTCGAGCTCCTCCGTCGGTGTTTGCGTGTAGGACTTGTTCGGATCGACCTGCTTTCTGCGACGTGCCATGGTTTTCTAGGCGACGCCCGCCGGTTCCTTCTCGCTTTCGAGCCGCTGGTTCAGATCCCCGATGGCCATCAGGACCGCCTCGGGAGTGGCGGGCGCTCCGAGATGCGGACTGAGCTGATGACCGCCGATGCCGGCCACCGCGTCCTTTAGCGCGTGGAGAACACTGATGGCCAGCATGAGCGGCGGCTCCCCCACCGCCTTAGATCGATGAATCGTCGGTTCGTTGTTGCGCCCGCTGCGAAGAAGGTTGACGTTGAACACCTCGGGCATGTCGCTCACCACCGGTATCTTGTAGGTCGAAGGGGCGTGGGTCTGCAACTCACCCTTGGCGTTCCACCACAGCTCTTCGGTGGTCAGCCACCCCATGCCCTGGATGAATCCACCTTCGATCTGCCCCAGGTCGATCGCTGGATTGAGCGACTTGCCGACATCGTGGAGGATGTCGACCCGGAGCACCCGGTACTCGCCGGTCAGGACATCGATCTCGACCTCCGAGACGGCCGCACCGTAGGCAAAGTAGTAGAACGGCCGGCCCGAAAACGTCGCGCGGTCATAGTGGATCTTGGGCGTCTTGTAGAAGCCCGTGGACGAGAGAGATACCCTCGCCATATAGGCGAGGTGGGTCAGTTCCGCAAAGGGTACCTGTTGATCGCCGGCCCGGACCGCATCGTTCGCAAAGACAACCTCATCGGCCGGGACCTCGTAGTGCTGGGCGGCGAATTCGGTGAGTCGCCCCTTGATCGTGCGGGCCGCGGCCTGGGCCGCCATCCCGTTGAGATCAGAGCCCGAGGAGGCCGCCGTGGCCGAGGCGTTTGGAACCCTGGCGGTGTCCGAGGGGGTACAGCGGATGCGGCTGATATCGATCTGCAGCTCCTCGGCGACGACCTGGGCGACCTTTGTAAAAAGACCCTGCCCCATCTCGGTGCCGCCATGATTGAGCTGCAAGGTGCCGTCTGAATAGATGTGAAGCAGCGCGCCGGCCTGATTGTAGTGGGTCGCGGTGAACGAGATGCCGAACTTGACCGGAGTCAAGGCGATCCCCCGCTTCAGCCATTCGCTGGACTCGTTGTAGCCGGCGATCTCCCGGCGCCGCTTTCGGTACCGCGAGGTCTTCTCGAGCTCCGGGACGATGTCCATCAAGACGTTGTCTTCGACTTTCATGTGGTACGGCGTCACATCCCGCTCGCCGATGCCATAGAAGTTCGTTGTCCGCACATCGAGCGGGTCGACCTTCAGATAGCGCGCGATCTCGTCCATGACCCACTCGATCGCCATCATTCCCTGCGGTCCGCCAAACCCCCGGAAGGCGGTGTTGGAAACCGTATGGGTCTTGCAGCGATGCGAGATGATCGAAACGTTGTCCAGATAGTAGGCATTGTCGGCGTGGAACATGGTCCGGTCGTTCACGGGGCCCGAGAGATCCGCCGACATCCCGCAATTCGAGGCGAACTCGAACTCGACGCCGTTGATCTGACCTTGTTCGTCAAACCCAACGTCGTAGTCGACGCGATAGCCGTGGCGCTTGCCGGTCATCACCATGTCGGTGTCCCGGTCCGGTCTGATCTTGACCGCGCGCCCGGTGCGGCTGGCGAGCAACGCCGCGATCGAGGCAAAGAGTGCCGGCTGCGTTTCCTTGCCCCCAAAACCGCCCCCCATCCGTCGGCATTCGACCACCACGTCCTTGGCGGTCTTGCCCAGGGCGTGAGCCACAACGAACTGCACCTCGCCGGGATGCTGCGACGAGCTGTAGACCAGCATGTCGCCGTCTTCCTTGGGTAGCGCAAAGGCGATGTGACCCTCGAGATAGAACTGGTCCTGGCCGCCGAACCGGAATCTCCCCTGGAGTCGATGCGCAGCGGCATCGATCGCCTTCGGGGCGTCACCGCGTGACATTTTCTCGGTGGGAATCACAAAGGACTTCTTCTCGAGTGCCGTGTCGATGTCCAGGATCGGCTCGAGCTCCTCGTATTCGATCACCGCCTTGCGCGCGGCGCGCCGCGCCAACTCGACGCTCGTCGCCGCCACCGCGAAGATCGACTGCCCCACGTATTGCACCAAGCCGTCGGCAAAGATGGGGTCGTCCCCGACGGGCCCACCGATGTCGTTGGCACCCGGAAGATCATCCACCGTCATGACGTCCACCACCCCCGGCGTGTTCCAGACTGGGCCCAAGTCGATGGACTTGATCCGCGCATGGGCGCGCTCGCTCATGCCGATCGCCGCATGCAGCGTGCCCACGGGCTCCGGGATGTCATCCGTGTACCGAGCCTCGCCGCTGACGTGAAGATGAGCGCTCTCGTGCGGCACTGGTGTGCCGACAGAGCCCCCGCGAAGAACGCCGTGAGTGGTGGGATCGCTGGTTGTCTCGGTCATGGCGACTATCCTGTCTCGGGGTCTTGGCGAAGGACTCTCGTCCTACCCGCCCTCCCCGAAGTTTCGAGAAAGAGCTTGCGTAGCAGGTTGCGGGTGACCAGGCTTCGGTACCCGGCGCTTGCGCGCATATCGTCGATCGGCTCGTAGTCGCGATCCAGGGCTTCCATACCGCGCGCAACGGTCACCTCGCTCCACGAACTGTCTTCGAGCGTCTTTTCGCACTCGGCGGCCCGCTTGGGGATGGCCGCCATACCGCCATAGCAAATCCTTACGTCTTTCATCTTGCCGTCATTCAATCTGAAGCCAAACGCTCCACACACCGCCGAGATGTCCTGGTCGAAGCGCTTCGAGATTTTGTACATCTTGAAGATCCGGTCAGTGGGCTCAACTGGAATGCGTACTCGCTCGACAAACTCACCGGGTTCGAGCGCCGTCTGCTGATACGCGAGATAGAACTCGTCGAGTGGCAGCTCCCGAGTGTCGGCACCCTTGCGCAGAATCAAGCTCGAACCGAGCGCGATCAGGCCCGGCATCGAGTCGCCGATGGGAGATCCGTTGGCGACATTGCCCCCGATCGTCGCCGCGTTGCGGATCGGCGGTGAGGCAAACCGCCGGTACATCTCCCCCATGTCGGGATAGTACTCGGCGATCAGATGGTGAGCGGCGGTGACCGTGACGGCAGCTCCAACCTCGATGTGGGTTTCGTTCGCTTCCAGAACCTGGAGCTCTTCGACATCGCCGAGATAGATAATTGCATCGAGGTCCATGTGGTGCTTGGTCACCCACAAACCGATGTCGGTGCCCCCGGCGAGAATACGGGCCTCCGGATGCTGGTTCACCAGCTCGGCCAAGTCCGACAGGCTTTTGGGCGCGTAGTAGACCCGCTGCCCACCCTGGAGATCCGGCCCCGTGATCGCCAATGTCCCGTGGCGCTGGATGCCGCGGAGCCTCTCGACACTCTCGCTCTCACCCGATGAGGCCTCCGAAGAAGCCTCGTAGGGTCGATGCGTCCAACCACCCTCACTCTCGCTATCGCTGTGGTACATCTTCTCGGCTGCGTCGATGATCGGTCGATAGCCGGTGCAGCGACACAGGTTCCCGGCCAGCACATCGTTGATCCGGCTTCTCGTGGGCACCGGCTCCGATTTGTACAACGCAAAAAGCGACATCACGAAGCCGGGGGTGCAAAACCCGCATTGCGACCCGTGGCACTCCACCATCGCCCTCTGCACCGGGTGGAGCGCTCCATCCGGCGCCCGCAGGCTCTCGACGGTGTAGAGCTCCTTGCCGTCGAGGGTCGGCACGAACTGGATGCAGGAATTGATCGCCCGGAACCGGACGCGATCGCCGTCTAGCTCGCCGAGCACCACCGTACAGGCGCCACAATCGCCCTCTGCACAACCCTCCTTGGTGCCCGTGCGACGCAGTGTCTCGCGCAGGTAGTTGAGCACCGTCGTGTTCGGATCGACGCCGCGAAGAGTTTGAACCTCACCGTCGAGAACGAAGCGGATGGCGTCGCTCCGGGTCTCGGAACCAGACTGTTTCGTAGCCGGCATGAATGGCCTCCAGGGCGATATCGGATCGGTCGGCAGTATAGCCGAGCTCGTAATCCTCGCTGAAAGTCTGTGCGGTCAGGCTGCGAACGTCATGGGGCCAGATGCCAGGCGGCGCGACGCAGGCGATGCCGGAGCATCGTCGAGCAGCGACAACGCCGCAGATGGCTCCATGCCTCCGCAGCTTACGGTGTCAACGGCCACACCAGCGGCAATACCAAAAGCGTAATCAGCAGACAGACCAGTGTCAGGGGAAACCCGACCTTGATGTAGTCGATAAAACGATAACCGCCAGGACCCATGATCAAGACGTTGGCCGGATGTGCAACCGGGCTCATAAAGCTCGCCGATGCCGAGAGCGCAACGGCCATCATCAGGGCATAGGGCGACATCCCTAGATCGGTAGCCGTATTGATCGCGAGCGGCGCGATCAGAATCGCCACGGCGGCGGTGGGCATGATCTGGGCCGCAAACGCGGTCAGCAGATAAAACCCGGCGATCACCGCCAACGGCCCGAACCCGCCGATCGCGCCCACGATGCTTGTGGTCACAAAGTCTGCCGCTCCACTCTGCTGAACCGCCAGACCCAGTGGCAACATCCCGGCGATCAGGAAGACCGCCCGCCACTCGATCGCCCTGTAGGCCTCATCCATCGTCAAGCATCCCGTGAGCACCATCAGAACCGCCCCGGTCACCGCGGCGATGTAGATGGGCAACAGCCCCACAATCACGCTGCCGACGACCGCCGCCATCAGGAAAGCGGAGAGCGGCGCCTTGTGGAGAAGCGGCGGCTCCTGGGCCTCTTCGGTCAAAACCAAAAAATCCGGCTCACTTCCCAGGAGCTTGAGCTTCTCCCGCGGGCCGTGAAGCAACAGCGCATCGCCGAACTGAAGTGGGAAGTAACGGAGGTTGCGAAACGCCTCGCCCGCCCGCATGACCGCCATCACATTGAAACCGAACTTCTCCCGAAAATGAAGCTGCGGCAGGGTCTTCCCCGCCGCCGCGGAGCGCGGGGCCAGCACCGCTTCGGCCAGGCCGACCCGCTCCGACTCGAGATCGCTGATCTCCGGAGTCGTGTCGGTGTCGACCGGCAGCTCGTGAAGCCCCTCGACCGTCCGCAGGTCCTCTTGCTTTCCCTTGACCAAGAGAACGTCTCCTGCCCTGAGCTGCTCGTCGGGTGGAGGAATCAAGAGCTTTTCGCCATTACGGACGATCGCCATCACGCCCAGGCTGAAGACGTCGCCGAGCCGGCTTTGCGCTAGGCTTTTCCCGACAACAGGTGATTCTCCCGGAACCCGCACCGACATCAACCGGTCCTCGAGGCGGTATTTGCCGAGGTCCTCGACAGGGCCGACCCGGAAGTCCTGGTTGTCGCGCAGCTTTTCCAGGGCCCTTCGTGTGCCGTGAGCCAGGAGTACGTCGCCCGACTCGAGCCGGGTGGTTGCGAGGTGGGTGCGCAGCGGCCTGTCGTCGCGCCACGCCGCGAG
>JAOTZA010000450.1 GCA_029861655.1 Acidobacteriota bacterium
CGTTGTCGGAGATCCTCGAGTGCGACGAGTCGCTGACGGCGGTTTACATGCGCGACCGCCCACCGACCGCCGCTCGCCGGCACGGGGCGAGATTCCGGCGTGAACGCGGCCGGGAGACACTGACGACAGAGCTCGAGGGACGGCAGCGGTTTAGTGTCCGGGGCGCCCGCGCCCACAATCTCAACGATGTGAGTGTGTCGTTTCCCGCGCGATCGCTGGTGGCGGTGACCGGCGTTTCGGGGTCGGGAAAATCGACCCTGGTTGAGAATGTGATCTTTGCCAACTACCAGCGCAGCCGCGGTGTGGTGGATGTCGAGCCCGGAGAGTGCGACGAGCTCGAGGGCTTCGACCAGGTTTCGGACGTGGTGCTGGTGGACCAGCGCCCGCTCGGTCGCTCGAGCCGTTCCAACCCGGTGACCTACATCAAGGTCTACGACGAGATTCGCAAGCTCTTTGCAGCCCAATCCCTGGCCAGACGCGACGGAATCACCGCTGGGCATTTCTCGTTTAACACCGACAAGGGCCGGTGCCCGAACTGCAAAGGCACCGGCGATGTAGAGGTGGACATGCAGTTCATGTCGGCGGTGACCGTGGCCTGTGACGAGTGCCAGGGCCGGCGTTTCCGGCGCAGCATCTTGCGGGTCCGGTACCAGGGGCTCGATGTGGCGCAAACACTGGATCTCACCGTCGAGTCTGCGCTCGAGCACTTCCGTGACAGTAAACGGTTGTGCAAACGGCTCGAACACCTCGCGGCGGCCGGTCTCGGCTATCTGCGACTGGGGCAACCCACCGCGACGCTCTCGGGCGGCGAGGCGCAACGCTTGAAACTGGCGAGCTTTCTCGCCGAGGGCACGGGGGCGCGGCTGCGACTCATGCTCTTTGACGAACCCACAACCGGTCTCCATATGGCCGACATCGACTTGTTGTACCGGACTCTGAGACGATTGGTCGAGATCGGTCACTCGGTCGTCGTCGTCGAGCACAGCCTGGATCTGGTGGGACGCGCCGACTGGATCGTCGATCTGGGTCCGGGTGGTGGCGTTCGGGGTGGAAAACTGCTCTTCTCGGGTCCGATGGAGGGCTTTCTCGACGGCGTCGACAGCCCAACCGCGGAGGAGCTCCGCAGTCAACTCAAATGGAAACGAGCCGGATGAGCGATCGAGAGACCAAAGCACCTGAACCGGCTGCAGCGCGGCGGGCCTCGCCGTGGCGCTTTCTGGGGGTCGCTGGGGCTCTGGTTCTGGGGGTGGTGTTTCTGATCGCCGCCTGGGCCAAGGCGATCGACCCGGTCGCTTTCGCCGAGCAGATCACCGCCGAGGGACTCGATTTCCTGCTGCCGGCGTCGCTCGTCGGCTGGGGCGCGATCGTTCTCGAGGTGGTTCTGGGTCTGGCGCTGGTTCTGGGTCTTCGCCGGAAGGCGGTGCTCTGGCCGACGGGTGTTTTGATTGTGCTGTTTCTCTCTTTGACGGGTCGCGCCTACTGGCGTTTTCTCAACGGCATAGAGGAAACGAGCTCCTGTGGTTGTTTTGGCAACCTCTGGAATCGCACACCGGCTGAGGCCTTTTGGCAGGACATTCTCCTTCTTGTGCCGCCCTTTGTTCTCGCTTGCGTCTGGCGCCCCGTGGCGGCGATGCAGCGAAAGTGGAAGCTAGCTGCGGTCGCGCTGGCCGCGGTGGTGTCGGGTTTCTTCGTATGGCGCTCGCCGGAGCTGCCGCTCGACAATCTGGCGACACGACTCTCACCGGGGGTGCGCGTCGCCGATCTGTGCGCGGGCTCGACGAGCGATCCCGGCGAGCTCGCCTGTCTCGACCTCTTGCTCCCCGAGCTGCTCACCGGCACCCACCTGGTCGTAATCGATGCCTTTGGGAGCGAGACTCTCCAAGCCGAGATGGGGCGTCTCAACGAACTGGCGCAAAGCGGCAACCTCGAAGGGGTCTGGCTTCTCAACGATGCAACGGAGGAAGAGCGATCTACGTTTCTCCTGCTGCGCGCGCCGGTATTCGGCGTCCGTGAAGTGCCGGCGCCGTTGCTCCGGCCGCTCTACCGGCACCTTCCCCGTGTTTTCGCCGTCGAAGAGGGCAGTGTGACCACGACTTGGAGCCACTATCCAGCACCGGACGCTGTATGATGCGGCTCGTCACACGGCGATCGGCATCGAGATCATCATGAGAACAAACAGAACAGCATCCCTCACGCCCGCTCTTCT
>JAOTZA010000451.1 GCA_029861655.1 Acidobacteriota bacterium
ATACCGCCAATCGCCGCGGCGTTGACGAGGAAGACAGGTATCTGGGCCGGCGGAAGATCAAACCCGGTGTCGAGCGCCACCGCCGAGACATGCCAGAGGGAAAAAGCGATGCTGGTCCAGATCAGAACCCACCTCTCGCTATAACCCGCTCGCTCGAGAGACCCCCACAGCCACCCGCGGAAAAAGCCTTCCTCGGTCAGAATCACCACCAGGATCGTCGTCACGCCCCCCAACACCAGATTGAGCCATGTTTTCGTCCAGTCGGTCTTGGAAAGGTCTACGACACCGGCCAGCGCGGCGATGACCGAGGCGGCGCCAAGCACCGCCACCGGGTGGAGGACGGCCAGGCCGTGGTGGCTCAACTTTCCCAGGCGGAAGCCCATCTCGGAGCGCGAAAACTTCTCGAGAAACCAGAAAAGCCCCATCAGGGGAAAAAGAGGAAGGGCGCTGAACACGGTCAGACCCGTGGCATCCATCGTCGTGGTGATGGCGATGGCGATCGAGACACCGAGGAGCGGCCGCCACTGAGCTCTCTTCATCATGGTCGAGTACAGATGACCCTACGGATCGACGGCCGAAAGTGTTTCAGGTTCGAGCCGAAAAGGACCCCGGGAATCAGGGCCTGGAGCCGGTAGAATTGGACCATGAGAACGATGTGCCGGTTTCAGACGGTCTTGATGATCCCAACCTTGGTTCTTTCGCTCATGACGGTCGCTTGCGCAGAGGCGAGTGAACCCAGCGGCGGACGGCGGATAGCGCCGCCCAGCGAAGAGGCGATCGAGTTTCGCAATCGAGGCATCGCCGAACTCGAAAACGAAAAGCCTGCTCTCGCCGAAGCGGCTTTCCTCGACCTGACCAAAACCGCGCCAAACGATCCGCTGGGTTACGCGAACCTGGCGATCGCGACTCTGAGGCAACAGAAGTTCGAGGAAGCCAGGGAATGGATCGCCCAGGGCATCGAAAGGTCGCCCGACGATCCTCGGCTTTGGGCGATCGAAGCCGAGATCCATCAGTGGAGCGGTGATCCGGACGCGGCGTTGACAGAATTCGAACGCGCTGCGCAGGCGGCGCCCGACGACATCGAGATCCAATACTCGCTCTACAGGCAGGCGACAACCGTTTCGACCCGCGGCAGCCGGAACGACAAGGCTCTCGCAGCCCTCGATCGTCTGGCCCGTCTCCGTCCCGAGAACCTCGTCGTCCTGCTCGAACTCGGCGCCCAGGCGCGGATCGCCGGCGACCAGCAGAAAGCCACCGCTGCGTACACGCGAATTCGCGAGCTCATGTGGCAGTCACCACGCGGCGGGGAACAGCTTCTCGGCCAGGTATTCGACGGACTCGAAAGCGGCGATCTGGAATCCCTCCGGACACCGGCGCAGCGGCTGCACAACGTCCTCAAGATCACGCCGATGTACCGCGAAAGTCTGCGCGAGCTGGCCACCGGAATCCAGGGCGTGCCGCTCTTGTCACTTGCCGGCGAACCGCGGGCATCCATCTTTGGCTCGCCGATCGACGTGAGCTTTCGAGCCGACGTCACGGCCGGCGAGAGCGGCGTCCTCGATCTGGTGATCGCCGACTTCGACGGCGACGAAACACCCGATGTGGCGGCGCTGATTGGCGCCGATCCAACTCGGCTCGAGTTGAGGAAAGGCGCCGACTGGTCGGTCACGGGTCCACCTACGGCGGCTCCGGGCATCGAAAGGCTACTGGCGGCGGATCTCGACAATGACGGTCATCACGATGTTCTCGGCTACGGCGGGGGCGGAGTCAAGTTCTGGCGTGGCGACGGGAGTGGAAGTTTCGCAGACGCGACCGAAGACGCGGGCCTCTCGGGAGCGGGTGCAACAAGCGCTTCGGCGGTCATCGACTTCGATATCGAAGGAGACCTGGATCTCTTTGTAGCCGGCCCCGATCTCGATTCCGTCCCGGAGATCTTCCGCAACGCTCTCTCTGGGCCTCTCGAGACCGTCGGAGCGAACAGCCTGCCGCAGATCGGTCTGGCGGACGCCCGCGACGCGCTCGCTAGCGACCTGGACCGTGACGGCGACCTCGACTTGCTACTGGCCCGCTCCGACCGGCTCACCCTTCTCGGCAATCTGCGTCAGGGTCGCTTCGAGGACCGAAGCGGTGACGCGGGCCTCGCTCTTCCACCAGGGGTCACGCTGAGCCGTATCGCCAGCGCCGATCTGGACAATGACG
>JAOTZA010000452.1 GCA_029861655.1 Acidobacteriota bacterium
CTTGACGGCCAGGTGCCTTCGTGGACCTGTCGGCTCCACAGCGGCTATCGCAACTGGCGTCCCCAGGATCCCCGGTGGGCCGAGGTCGAGCGCCCGCGCGGTCGTTGGCGCTGGTTCAAGAAGATCTTCAAGCGCAAAGACCGGTCGCAGCGGTAAGGAACCGCCGCTACGGGCAAGATGTGCTCTGGGTCCGAGCTGTTGATGGTGCGCCGCAAGCGTCGCGGAGCGAGCCTCTCTTCGCTCGCGAAGCGACGGCTTCGGCGCGACGAGCGGCGGCAGGGCCCGGCCGGGGACGGGCCGCTCCTTTAACGGTCCCGTTCTTCGACCCAATCGGGGCGGTATGATGATCGGCTAACCGGTTTACGGAATGTCGAACAACGTCGCTATAGAAGTCGTCAAGGCCGAGACCCACAATCTCAAGGCCGTCGACTGCCGCATTCCGCACGGTCGGGTGACGGTGGTGACGGGACCGTCGGGAGCGGGTAAGTCTTCGCTCGCTTTCGACACCGTCTTTGCCGAGGGGCAGCGGCGGTTTGTCGAGTCGATGTCCACCTACGCCCGCCAGTTTCTGGAGCAGATGGAGCGGCCGCCGGTGGGCGAGATCCGCAACATCCTTCCTGCGGTAGCTCTCGAGACCAAGAACTCGGTCAAGAACGCACGCTCGACGGTGGGAACGATCTCGGAGGTCCTGGATGTGCTCCGGTTGCTTTTCTCTCATCTGGGAGAGGTCCGGTGTCCGGAGCACGACGAGGTGGCGCGTATGTTCACCACCGAAGAGATCGTCACCGAGCTCGAAGCGGGTGCCGCCGGCGAGAACTTCTTTCTGATCGCGCCGGTCGAGCGGCCGCCAAAGCTCGCGGACGAGGCGATCCGGACGCTCATCAGTCAGGGGTTCAGTCGCCGACTCGAGGATGGTGAAGTGGTGCGAATGAGCTCGAAAGCTCGCTGGCTCAAGCGACTCGATCCGCTGCCGTTGGTCCTGGGGAGATTTCGCTCGGGTGCTCCGAGCTCGCGGTTGGCCTCGACGATCGAGGACGCGCTGACCCTGGGACACGGGCGTCTGGAGGTCCGGGGTGAGACCGGGACGCGTCACTTCAGCCGCGGTCTCGGTTGCACATCCTGCGGACGGCTGTTCCGGCGGCCGCAACCGGCGCTCTTCTCGTTCAACTCGCCTCTGGGCGCGTGTCAGAGCTGCCAGGGGTTTGGGCGCATGATCGGGATCGACCGCAACCGGGTCATCCCGAACCCCGAGCTCTCACTCGACACCTTGCCGATCGCGCCGTGGAACACGCCGGCCTATGAGGAGCACTACGAGCGGCTGTTCGATGCCTGCGAGGACCGCGGTGTCCCGATCGATGTGCCCTGGGAAGAGTTGCCCCAGGCCGACCGTGACTGGATTTGGCGCGGCGAGGGGGAGGGCGAAGCCGACTTCGTCAACCTGGAGCGATTCTTCGCCTGGCTGGAACGACGCTCCTACAAAGTGCACGTGCGGGTCATGCTCGCTCGCTACCGCTCCTACGACGCCTGCCCCGGTTGTGACGGGACGCGGCTGCAACCCGAGGCGCTTCGCGTCCGCTTGCAGGGCATGACATTGCCCGAGCTCTGCACCCTGAGCGTCGAAGACCTGCGACAATGGCTCGGCTCGCAGCAGTGGTCGCCAAGGCAGATCGAGGTCGCCGAACACCTGATCGAAGAGGTCGTCGAGCGCGTTGACATCCTCTACCGGGTGGGTCTTGACTATCTGACCCTCGACCGGCAGGCGCGGACGCTTTCGGGTGGAGAAGCGCAGCGCATCCAACTGGCCGCGGCCATCGGCTCGCGCCTGACGAGCACGCTTTATGTGCTCGACGAACCGACCATCGGCCTCCACCCCAAGGACAGCCACCGTCTGCTCGATCTCCTGCACTCGCTTTCGGACCGTGGGAATACTGTGTTGGTGGTCGAGCACGATCGCACCCTGATTGCCGGAGCCGACCACGTTATCGATCTGGGTCCGCTGGCCGGTGAGCACGGTGGCCGGTTGATGGTCGAGGGCCCGTTGTCGGAGATCCTCGAGTGCGACGAGTCGCTGACGGCGGTTTACATGCGCGACCGCCCACCGACCGCCGCTCGCCGGCACGGGGCGAGATTCCGGCGTGAACGCGGCCGGGAGACACTGACGAAAGAGCTCGAGGGACGGCAGCGGTTTAGTGTCCGG
>JAOTZA010000145.1 GCA_029861655.1 Acidobacteriota bacterium
GACCTCTCGGTGCCAAAGTCATCGAGGTCGCCGGGAACCGCATCACAAAGCTCGAGCTCATCAAGCTCGAGGCCGACCCAGCCACCGACGAGGCCTGAGAGCCGGAACCGCGATCCTAGCCGACCGTAAGGAGGTCGAGGATATGGACTACTGCCCGTTCGACAGCCACCGACTGCCGCTCGCCGCCGCGGCGCATCGACACCTCGACGTGGCCCTGGGCGAGTGACTTGGATCCAACGACTACGCGCAGGGGAAAGCCGATCAGATCGGCGTCCTTGAACTTCACCCCCGGCCGCTCGTCACGATCGTCGTAGAGAGCGTCGACACCCTTTTCCAGCAATTCCCGGTAAATACGTTCGGCGGTCGACGCCACCTCCGGGTCATCCACTTGAAGAGGTGCCACCAGAACCTCGAACGGCGCCAGGGGAAGCGGCCAGATGATCCCTTTGTCGTCGTGATTCTGCTCGATGGCGGCGGCAATCGTTCGCCCGATTCCGAGACCGTAGCAACCCATCGGCATGGCGTGGCTGTTGCCTTCCTTGTCCGAAAAAACACACTTCATCGGCTCGGAGTACTTGGTTCCCAGCTGGAAAATATGTCCGACCTCGATACCCCGCGAGAGTTGAAGCCGCTTTCCGCAACGCGGGCACGGATCGCCGTCCTCGACCAGAAGGAGATCGACCCAGCTCTCCGGTGTGGCATCGCGACCCCAGTTGACGCCACGATTGTGTCCGTCGGCTCGGTTGGCGCCACAAACGAAATTGACACTCTGGCGCACCGAATAATCCCCTATCAGCCGGATGTCCTCGCCGAGACCGACTGGCCCCGCGAAACCTACTGGGGCACCAGTGGCTTCGCGCACCCGGGCCTCACCGGCCATTTCCAACCATTCCACATCGAGAAAGTTGCCGAGCTTGACGTCGTTGATCTCGCGATCGCCCCGCACGGCCACCGCCACCAAACCCTTGTCGGTCTCGTAGATCAACGTCTTGACGATCTGCGAAGGTGACACGTCTAGAAATGTCGCGACATCCTCGACCGTTTTCTGATTCGGCGTGTCGACATCCTCGAGAGCTTCGGGCTCCGGGCGCTCGGCACTCTCCGCGTCTCGGGGAGGCGAGAGCACCGCTTCGGCTCTCTCCTGGTTCGCCGCGTAGTCGCAGCTACCACATCGCACCACGACACTCTCTCCAGTCCCAGCCACGACCATGAACTCGTGAGAATGGGAACCGCCGATCGCACCACTGTCGGCCTCGACGCGGATGAAATCCAGCTGGCAAGCTTCAAAGATCCGCTCATAGGCCTGTCCCATGACTTCGTAGGTCTCATCGAGGCTGGCCACGTCGGCGTGGAAGGAATAGGCGTCCTTCATCAGGAACTCGCGGCCCCGCATCAGACCGAACCGCGGGCGGATCTCATCGCGAAACTTGGTCTGGATCTGGTACAGGTTGAGCGGTAGCTGACGATAGCTCTTGACGTCGTGCCGCACCTGATCCGTAATGACCTCTTCGTGCGTCGGCCCAAAGCAGAAGTCCCGTTCGTGACGATCCCGAATTCTCAGCAATTCCTTGCCATAGCGGCTCCAGCGGCCCGACTCCCGCCACAGCTCGGCGGGCTGCACGGCGGGCATGGACAACTCCACGCAGCCGGCCACCTCGAGTTCGCGACGTACGATCGTCATCAGTTTGGCGAGGCTGCGCCAACCAAGGGGAAGGTAGTTGTAGATTCCCGCCGCCACCCGGCGTGTCATCCCGGCGCGGATCATCAGCCGGTGGCTGACGACTTCCGCATCTTTGGGCACTTCACGGGTCGTGAAGAGATAGAAACCGGTCCAACGCATCTAGAAACCGCTCCTACTTGCGTGAACGGCGCTCCACCCGCTCGACAAGCCGGCTGGTGTCTTTCATGCACTCCATCATTCGCTGCTGGAGCGATGCCTCTCTGCCTTCAAGGTCCCGTGCGCGAGAAAGTACCTTTCGGGCTCGCTCGTCCTCACCGGCGGCGATCAGCGCCATACCGAGGTGAGTGAGGGTGCCAGCGGAAGGACCCAGGTCGCTCGACTTCGAAAGATAATCGACGGCGCGCCCGTATTCTTTTCTCTTGTAGTGGACCCAGCCCAGTGCCGCCAGCGGAAACTGCTTGAGCTCTTCGGGTGAGGAGTCGAGAGACAAGCGGGCGAACTCCAGGGCCTGGTCGAGGCTCCCTTCCATTTCCGCCAAGTTGTGAGCCATCTCATAGTAGGCGATCGTACGGGCAAACCCGGAACCTCCTTCCTCGAGAAGACGCTCGCCGATGTGATTGCCCTCGCGAAGTCGCCCTTCCTGTCGCAGCGCTTCGATCAGCGTCGCACATGCCGTCGCCTTGAGCATCTCACCCGGTTCCAGATCGAGAACCCGTCTCGTCAGGATCTCGGCCTCCCGTGACCGGTTCATCTGCAGACACGCCAGCGCAAACGAGATCATCAGCGTCGGGTTGTCGGGATCGAGAGCAAGAGCCCGGCGATAACTCGACAACGCGCGCTCCTGCCGGTTCGCCATCAAGGCCTCTTCAGCCCGCACCAGCCAGTCCCTGGCGCTGTCGCTGACCTCGGGAAGCGGTGACTTCGCTTGTCCGGAAAGATAGCTGACCAGGTCCAGATAGCGCATCCTCTTGGGATTGAGCTCCTGGGCACGACGAAACGCTGCCAGTGCTTTGCGGTTCCACCGCCGGTCCAGATAGGCGAGGCCCAGTAGGTGATGCGCGTCCTCGTGAGCGGGATCGTGGCGCACGACCTCTTCGAGCGCCCGGATCGCCCGCGTCAACCTTCCCATCTCGAACAGGCAATTGCCGAGAAGAAAAAGTGCCTGAGGCACGGGGTCGACATCTACGGCTCGCTCCAGAAGCGCTGCCGCGCGGGAGAGCTTGCCCGTACTGGCATAGACCGCCCCAAGGCTGAAATTGGGCAGAAACGCTTCGGGCTCGAGAGCCACCGCCCTTCGCAGGAGCTCTTCGGCGCGTGCCGCGTCGCCACGCTCGTGGTGAATCACACCGCTGTAGACCACCGCCTCATAGTGGTCCTGCGCCGAATCGAGAACACGACTGAAGTAGTGCAAAGCACGGTCCGAGTCGCCGTCGTTGAAGTGCGTCTCGCCAATGAAGTGCGCCAGCTCGAAATTGTGACGATCCAGCCGGTAGGCTCCCTCAAGCGCCGACAACGCGCGCTCCACATCAAAGGCAAAAAAGGCGTACTCGGCGTCCTGGAGAAACTGGTTGAAGAGCTTGCGCTTTTTGCCTCGATAGAGGCCGGCGATCCGGTCCCTGAGCTCGACGAAGCGCTCTCTCTTTTCGAGCGCCAGGAGCTGGAAATCCATCTTCTCTTCCCACCTGTCGCCCCACTCGCCATTGCCGAGCAGACGCCGGCCCTCGAGCAGTTCCGACAGAGTCGCCAGCCCCGCCTGGTGGACCAGGATGCTCCGCTCCTGCTTGTGGAGGGTGGCCATCAACTGGCGCACCGTCTCGGCGGTCCGTTTGACCGCCTCTTCGAGGATGGAGATCCTTTCTAGAAGGTGATCGTCAAAGGAGAAGCCTCCTTCGCCGAGGTCCTCCTCAAAACCCGCATCCTCCGCCGTGGCAGCTCCCGACAGGACCAGGAGCTTCTGGTGGCAGCGGCTACAGTACTCCTCCGTTTCGGGGTTGAGCGCGCCGCAGGCCTGACAGTACATTCGATGTCGGGTCGATTCGAGTCGGTTTTGAACCAGGGACGGTCCCGTTGGACGTCCAGATGGGACAGGGGGAGAGTATGGGATCGGCCCCGGCGATTCAACCGTGTTTACGAGCTTGCTGGAGAACCCTCGTAGGCCGCGTTCCGAGCGCCGTGGCTGACGAAGCGAGGCGCGGCCACACCGCCGTAACCCGAAGGGCGCCAAGGGGTTGCGACCCACGAGAGCTTTTCAGGAAGCTCCTAGCAGAACCTGGAGACTGTTTTCGTGAAGCAGCCGCGATCGTCCTCGCCGGCCAAATCGGGTTGTGAGAGCTGCGCCGACACCGATCAGACTGGCCGCCGTCCACAGCCACGTCCCGATCCAGGGCGCGAGCTTGAGCAGCCCGAGAACCACAACGCCCAGAACAGCATGGTTGAAGGCTACCCATCGGCGTTTCCCGAGAAGCCGCGCGACCCAGGCGCCACAGGCATGGAAGACCCCCACCATCCCCCAGAGTTTGAGCAGGACGGCGATAAAGATCACCAGAAAAAGCAGCGGCAGTCCAATTACCGTGGCAGCGAAGGCGCTCAGAAACAGAGCCGTCAAGAACAATGAAAACACAGCTCCAAGCCCCACCAGAAAGTTGCGAAAGGGCTCCGAAGCGGCGCCCCCCGAGGTCACGAGAACCTCGGTCCCGGACACTACGAAGAGAATCAACACCCAGGCCAACCAGGCGGCGACGAGTGCCAGCTTCGCCGCTACCACCGGGCCGGAGAACGACGACAGCCCGAGAGCGGGTCCCTCGAGAAGCACAAGCCAGGCTGAGTGAATCGACGGATAGGAGACCGAGCGCCCTGCGATCACTGATCCGGGGCCGGCGTAAATGGCTCCGCCAAGAACGAAAACGTCACCATCCACTCGGGCATCGCCAGTCAAAGTGACATCGCCGCCGAGGACGATCAGGTCTCCTCCAACGCTACCGCTGACATGGGTCGATCCATTGATCGACGCAGCCCCCGCCAGCGCCTCCCCCGACACCTGGAGGTCCCGACCGAGAGCCACCAGTTGCTGTCTGGCTATGCTTCCCTCGGCAATGACAAGGGCCGGCTTCTCGTCCGCTATCGCCACCGTCGGGACAGACACCAGACACACGACAAAAGCGATCGCACGCAAGTCGTTGATTCTCATCCTGCGCCGAATGTATACCAGTCTGACGCGGCGCCAAACCGAACTAGGACAGGTCTGATAAGCCGCTATTTCGAGTGGCCCGTGTGGCGCTCGTTTTCGCTTGCCGTCCGAAGCCCCCTGGCAGGCCGCAGTAGAAAACGAACAAAGAGCACATCCACCCCGACCACAAAGATGCCAAAAACCGCTACCGTCAGCTTCGAGCCTCCCAGGAGCTCTCCCAGCGCGAGGCCCAGGCCTTGCCAAGACGCCGCCAGCAGTCCGGCGCCCGCGAGAGCTGCGGAGGTGAAGAGCTGGCCTACTGCCGAAGCGGCCGCTAAAGCAGTGTCAAAAGCCCCACCCGACGGTACACTGCCCGCGGACCAAGCGATCAGGAGCGCCGCACCGGCAAAGACCGCGAGAGCGAGAGCACCCCAGCGCCAAGTGCGTGGATTGCGTGCCTCCCACCCCGCCGCCGGCAGGTTTGCGACGACACGGGCCGAGAACTCGGGATCGACCGGCGCTCGAGACTTTGCCAACAGTTCGTCCAGCGCGGCGACCCGCCGGCGCTCGCTGCGGCAGACCCGACAATCTAGAAGGTGGCGCTCGAGCTCCGCACGCTCGGATTTCGAAACCTCACCTTCGGGCTCGAGATAGAGCCACTCACGGTAGGTCGTGTGGTCTTTTGGCGGTGGAATTGGCATTCTTCTTAGTCGCTCAGAAAATCCGCCAGCTTCTCCTTGAGCATCTGGCGTCCCCTGAACAGCTTGTTCTTGACGGTCCCCAAGGGCATGTCCTTGAGTGTGGCAATCTCTCCATACGACAACTCTCCAAAGTGGCGCATCACGATCAGCTCACGGTACTCCCAAGGCAACGCATCGATTCCCTCCTGAATGGCATCGCCGCGCTCGCGGTTACGCAAATGGCCGTAGGGGGTCTTTTCATTGCTCGGAAACTCCCAGACCTTGTCCGTGTCAGCGTGCTTTCCCGGCCGGTCCATCGAGACCAGTACGAGACGCCGCTTGCGAATCCGGTCGATGGCGGCGTTCTGCGCCACCCGGAAGAGCCAGGTCGAGAATTTGTAGCTGGAGTCGTAACGGTCCAGCGCCCGGTACGCCTTGAGGAAAACCTCTTGGGCCAGATCGTGCGCCTCTCCGAGATCGCGCAGGAACCGCATGAGGTAGTTGACCAACCGGCCTTCATAGCGTTTGACGAGTTGTTCAAAACTGTCTTCGTCTCCCCGGAGGATCGCCTCCACCAGTTCCGGATCGGACGGGGAAGGGCTTTCCTTCGTCATATCTCTACGTGCAGCAAATCGGAAGGTTGCACCGGCCTCATCGCGGAGCCGACTATCTGGCCTGCAGCTGCCGACCGATCAAGAAAAGACCGCCCCCGACCGCAAGCATCATGACCTCGGTTCTCAAGGATTCGTAGACGAGCCCGACCAACAGCGCCGCACCGACCAGGACCAAGGCAAGAAACTGCAGCCACCACCCCAAGTTACGCATGGCTACCCATTGCTCCCCTACAGCCGCTCAGTTTACCCTTCCCGCTCCGGTGTCACGGATCTCGAACAATCGCTCGATTGTGTCGCCCTGGACGATCACGTCGAGGATTTCGTCACCGGTTTCCACGCGGCCAAAGGCCGTGTAGACCCCGTCGAGATGCGGCTGGCGGGAAAGGGCGATAAAGAACTGGCTTCCCGCTGTGTCAGGACCCGAGGTGGCCATCCCGATGACACCTCTCTCATAGCGCAGCAAGTTCGGCTCGTCGCGGATACTGAACCCAGGGCCACCCCACCCATCTCCGCGCGGGTCGCCACCCTGGACCACAAAATCGGGGACGACGCGATGAAAGCTCAGCCCGTCGTAAAACCGCTGGTTGGCGAGCTGGAGAAAACTCGAACAAGTCAGCATCGCCTGTTCGCACTCGAGCCGCAGGATCAGAGAGCCGCGAGCCGTCTCGAGCCTCACGCGGGGCTCCCCGATGGAGAGCCGGACCAGCCCTCGGTAGTCCGCCAACTTGCGATCCGTGTTGACGGGCTCCGGGGTGGAACGAGGACGGTCGAGCCGAGCCAGGGAGTCACCCGCGGCGCGCCGAACCAGGTAGTCGACGTCTCGTTCCAGAATCTCTAGAAGCGCGACGATCGCACCGCGCTCGAGCGGCTCCGCGAGAGCTCTCTCCAGCAGAGCGGCGATCCCCGCCAACCGGACTTCCACGAGACGTTTCGCCTCGCCACCCCGAATCGCGAGTGCCAGTTCCCCGAACGGCGCCACCGGTGTCGTCGCCAGCCAATCGAGCGCCGTCGCTCGCACCGCCACGTCCGAATCCAGCAGCGCCAACCGCGCGGCTTCCTCACGACCCTCCATGCCCTCACGGGTGAGAGCCGCGAAGGCTTGCAGACGAACCAACGGTTCCTTATCTGCTGCCAACCGCGCTAGACGGCTTTCCAGACCCATCTCACCAAGGGACCAGGCGGCAGCGGCGCGGTCGCCTGGGAGTGGTGACACGGCCGCCTGGGCGACCAGGGCGGCGGCACCCGGATCCTGTCCCGAGACCAGAGCCCGGAGCGCCAGCTGGCGCTCCCTGCCTCCCGTTTTCTGGAACCGCTCGGTGAGCGCGGACGAGAGACGTTCATCGAGCAGCAACCAACCGGCCGTCTCGATGGCAGTCAACCGTACGCCCGAACGATCGTCTACGAGTAGCGCGAGGACCTTGGGCCGCCAGGCCTCGGCGGTCGCCGCCCGACCGCTTGCTATGGTCGCGGATGCCGCACGCAGCGCTTGGATCACCGGCCCCGGCTCGGAATCACCGAGAAACGGCAAGAGAGCTTCGAGATCGGCGGCGGTGCCGATCGAGCCCAGGCCTCGGGCGGCCCAACCGCGGGCCCAAGGATCCGGATGAGCGAGGAAGAATCGCAGCACCTTTCTTGCCGCCTCGGCGAGACCGGCACCGGGATCGAGGGTCACCACGGATCGACCCACGGCGTGCACGATATCGGGAGCCAGCTTTTCGACATCCTCCTCCAGCAGCGGGTCGACCGCCGCCAGCGTATCCTCGAGGGGAAAGTGGAAGAGACTCGGCAGGAGACGGCGCCAAAACTCCTCCGCCTCGAGGCTCTCGGCCGCCTCCACCACCGCGACCAAAGGAGTCTGCAGCCGCGCCAGAGCCTCGATAGCCAGCCGTCCGGTGCGGGGATCGGAGTCTGCCACCGCCCGTTGCAACACCGCTCGGGCCTCCTGCTCCCCGATCAGTCCGAGGCCGAAAGCAGCCGCTCGGCGCTCGTCCACGGAGACGCCGGTCAGCATTTCCTCGAGGATCGGCCGTCCCCGCGGGGCACCGACTCTGC
>JAOTZA010000144.1 GCA_029861655.1 Acidobacteriota bacterium
CGTGCGGGGGCTGGCTTCGATCCCCCGGGTCGCCCTCGCGCGGCTAGATGGCGACGGCATGATCGGAATTCCCGGAATCGCGGCGCGGCTTTTCGGCGCTCTAGCCCGGCGGCATGTCAACGTCATCATGATCAGCCAGGCCTCGAGTGAACACTCGATCTGCTTTGCGGTCCAGCCCGAGGCGGTCGAAGCCACCGCCCTGGCGGTGGCCGAAGAGTTCGAGGCGGAGCTTCGCACCGAGCAGATCGACGAACTGGTGCTGGAAGAGGATCTTGCGATCGTGGCCGCGGTGGGCGCCGGGATGTGCGAGACCCATGGCGTGGCGGGACGAGTCTTTGGCGTGCTCGGCAAGGCAGGGGTGAACGTTCGCGCGATCGCTCAGGGCTCCTCCGAGCTCAACATCTCGTTGGTCGTCGAGGCAGCGGACGAGGTCAAGGCGCTCAACGCGATCCATGGCGCCTTCTTCCCGACCGCTCCACGCAAGACCCGCGCCGGGCCAAAGATCTACCTCGCCGGTGTGGGTCAGGTCGGGAGCGCCCTGCTCGACCAGCTCGCCGAGCTCGCGGCGGGCGGTGGACCTGTCCTGCGGATCGGTGGCCTCTCTAGGTCTCGCGGCGCGCTGTTGTCGCCTCAGGGACTTGACCCAGCCGACGCGGCGGCAGGTTTCGAGACGGCGCAAACCTTGGTCCCGCCGCAGGAGTTGGCGCGCGCCGCGGCAGCCGACCCTGGACCAAGCGTCTTTGTGGACTGCACAGCGAGCTCCGAGACCGCCGCCCTCTACGGCGAGCTGGCAAGAGCCGGCGTGCCGGTGGTGGCAGCCAACAAGCTACGTTTTGCCGGCCCGCTCGAAGACTGGCGCAAGCTCCAAGACTCTCTCGTCTACTACGAAACGACGGTTGGAGCCGCCTTGCCGGTCGTCTCGAGTCTGCGATCTCTTATCCAGGCGGGCGATCGCCTGGTTCGCATTGAGGCCGTGCTGTCGGGTACATTGGCGCACGTGCTGGACGAGGTTTCGAACGGTCGGCGGTTCTCGGAGGCGGTCCTCGACGCCCAAAGGCGAGGCTTTACCGAGCCCGATCCACGGCAGGATCTCGGCGGCCTCGATGTGGCGCGAAAAATCCTGATTCTGGCGCGGGTTGCCGGTCGCGATCTAGAGCTCGACGACCTGACCCTCGAACCGCTTCTTCCGGACGCCTCGTGGTTAGAGGGCAGCGTCGAAGAATTCATGGCCCGGCTCCCAGAGCTCGACCCACCGATCGGCCGGCGCGCGCAAGCGGCCGGCAAAGCCAGCCGGCGGCTCGTCTATCTCGCCGAGCTCGACGATCGCGGTGGCCGCATCGGGCTGCGCGAGATGCCTGAGGATCACCCTGCGGCGACCGGACGCGGAACAGAGAATGTCGTTGTGATGACCAGCATGCGCTATGACGAACGACCGCTGGTCATCCGCGGCCCGGGTGCCGGCCCCAGGCTTACCGCGTCAGGCGTTCTCGCCGACGTTTTGCGCGCCTTCGACGAGAGCGAGGCCTTCTGATGGGCGTCAGACCCCGAATCCCCGTCGCCGTTCTGGGCGCAACCGGCACCGTGGGACAGCGGTTCATCACCTTGCTGGCCGAACACCCCTGGTTCGAGATACGCGCCCTCACCGCCTCCGACCGGTCTACCGGGAAACACTACAAAGACGCAGTGCAATGGATGCAGGAGTCGCCGTTGCCGTCCGAAGTGGCATCCATGGTGCTGCTCCCGACCCAGCCGGACTCCGCCGACGGCTGTCGCCTGGCGTTCTCGGCGCTGGCCTCGTCGGTGGCGACTGAGGCCGAAATCGCGTTGGCAAGCGCCGGGATTCTCGTGGTCTCGAACGCCGGCAGTCACCGGATGGACCCGGATGTGCCTCTTGTCGTTCCTGAGGTCAACCCGGACCATCTGGAGCTCGCGACCCTGCAGAAATTCGACCGCGGCGCGATTCTGACCAACCCAAACTGTTCCACAATCGGCCTTGTCCTGCCGCTCAAACCCCTCGACGATCTCTTTGGTGTCGAGGCAGTGCATGTGGTGACCATGCAGGCCCTCTCCGGAGCCGGAATGCCCGGGGTCCCGGGGATGCGTTCGCTCGACAACGTGGTGCCATGGATTCCGCGTGAAGAAGAGAAAGTCGAACAAGAAACCTGCAAGATCCTGGGCCGGCTCACCGACACGGGTATCGACGCCGCACCGGTGCGCGTGAGCGCCGCCTGCAACCGCGTCCCCGTGCTCGACGGTCATCTGGCGTGTGTCTCGGTGTCACTTCGAAAGACTCCGCCGCGCGCCGAGCTGGAGGCGGCATGGCGCTCCTTTCGCGGCGAGCCGCAAACCCTGGCTCTGCCCACCGCACCGCCATTGCCTGTGATCGTGCTGGAGGGCGACGATGTCCCGCAACCGCGTCTTCACCGCGGACTGGGTGGCGGCATGGCCGCCTCGGTCGGCCGGCTTCGTTCCTGTCCGCTTCTCGACTTCCGCTTTGTGACCCTTTCGCACAATACGCTCAGGGGAGCCGCGGGCGGAGCGCTGTTGCTCGCCGAGCTCGCCGTACGCAAGGGCATTGCCGGCGTGATCGGGGCGGATCCCCGTGCCTGACAACGTGAGCCGCGCCTTCGCCCCGGCGACGGTCTCCAACCTGACATGTGGCTTCGATCTTCTCGGTTTCGCGATCGAGAAGCCCGGCGACACAGTCGGCGCCCGGCTCACCGAGTCGCCGGGTGTCACCATCGCAAAGATCACTGGTGACGGAGGGCTTCTCCCACGCGACCCCGCCAAGAACACTGCGGGGGTGGCTGCTCGGGCGCTTCTTGAGACCCTCGGTCTCGACCGGGAGGTGGGCGTCGCGCTCGAGCTGCAAAAGGGGTTGCCGGGAGCCTCCGGTCTGGGCTCGAGCGCCGCCAGCGCTGTCGCCGCGATCGTCGCTACCGCGGCGCTTATCGAAGCAGAGGCTACCGACCAGGACAAGCTCCGCTGCGCGATAGAGGCCGAACGGATCGCCTGCGGCACAGCTCACGCCGACAATGTCGCGCCATCGCTTTTTGGCGGTCTGGTTCTGGTCCGTGGCAAAGGCGGGTCACGCGTCGATCGGCTGGCCGTGCCGGAGCGTCTCTTTTGTGCCGTCATCCGTCCCCACGTCGAGATACGGACAGAGGCGGCGCGCGCCGTCCTCCCCGAAAACGTCTCGCGATCCGAAGCCGTCACCCAGGCGGGTAACCTCGCCGCTCTGGTCGTGGGGCTTCTACGCGACGACCTCGAACTGGTGGCCAGCGCTCTGGTCGACGTCATCGCCGAGCCGCGGCGTGTCGACGCGGTGCCCGGGTTTGATGCCGCTCGTCGCGCCGGTCTCGCCACGGGGGCCCTCGGCGTTGGGCTGTCGGGCTCGGGACCCTCGATCTTCGCGTTCACCGAAGGCCGAGGTGCCGCCGGCAAGACCGGCGAAGCCATGGCGACGGCGGTCCTCGACGCCGCCGATGTCATCTCGGACGTCTACTCGTCGCCAGTCGGATCGCCCGGGGCAAGGCTGGTGGCCGATCCGGTCCGATGAGATTCATCAGCACACGCGGGAAGACGCCGCCCGTGGACCTCGGCACGGCCGTTCGCGAAGGACTGGCTCCGGATGGCGGACTCTACTTCCCCGAACGGCTCCCCCATTTTTCTGCAGAGACGCTGGAGGCGCTTTGCGGTGCACCCACGTCTCGAGTCGCGCTTGCGATCGCGCGTGCATTCCTAGACGAAGTGCCCGCGGCGGAGCTCGGGGCGCTCGTGGCGGACAGCCTCGACTTTCCCTTGCCGCTCGTTTCGGTCGGAGACGATGTTCACGTGTTCGAGCTTTTTCACGGACCGACCCTCGCCTTCAAGGATGTCGGCGCTCGGTTCCTCGCCCGGCTTTTGGGACGCCTGACGAGCCTGGACCGTAGCGAGACACCGCTGACCATCCTGGTCGCCACATCGGGCGACACCGGCGGCGCGGTGGCGCACGCCTTCTACGGCGTAGCGGGAACCTCGGTCGTCGTGCTCTACCCGGACGGCCAGGTGAGCCCGCTCCAGGAAAAGCAATTCACCACCTTGGGCGGCAATGTCAGGGCGGTCGCGGTCCAGGGCACCTTCGACGATTGTCAGCGTCTGGTCAAGACCGCCTTTGGTGACCCGGTGCTCGGCGAACAGATTCGATTGACCTCCGCGAACTCGATCAGTCTCGGCCGGCTGCTGCCGCAGGTTCTCTACTACTTCATTGCCTGGACGGCTCTCGACTCGCGCACAGACGCCCCCACCGTGGTCGTGCCCAGCGGCAACTTCGGGAATCTCTCCGCGGGGCTGATCGCAAAGAGAACGGGGCTGCCCATCGGTCGATTCGTCGCCGCCACCAATTCCAACGACACCGTGCCCCGGTTTCTTCGCGACGGCGTCTTTGACCCGCGGCCGTCGGTCCGCACGATCTCGAACGCCATGGATGTCGGCAACCCGAGCAATCTCGAGCGCATCGTTCACCTCTACGACGGGGATGTCGCCGCTCTTCGCCGGGACGTCGTAAGTACGAGCTCGGACGACTCGACGACCCGGGATGCGATCCGTGTTGTTCACGACCGCTTCGGGTATGTGCTCGACCCCCACACGGCGGTCGGCTGGGCCGGGCTCGCCGAGGCGCGTGCACACGGTGAGGTCGCGGGTCCCGCCATCCTGCTCGCCACCGCCCACCCCGCCAAGTTCCGCAGCGAGGTCGAGCGCGTGATCGAGGCCGAGGTCGCCCTCCCCACCGCCCTGGCCGCAAATCTCGACAAGCCGAGTCACGCGGTCCGCATCCCCCCAGAGCCGGCGCGGCTCGCGGAACTGCTGGTTCAGGTCAAAAAGCGGTGACAGGCTACTTAATTCGAAGCTGAGATCCGACGAGCACAAGCATGGTCACCCTGCCGAATTGAGTAGCCTGTCACCGCTTTTCCTGTCACCGCTTTTCTAGACCTACGGCTTGGCGAGCTCGAGCACTGCCCGCCGGAGCGGCCGGTGACGATCAAAGAGCCGTACGAAATCGGACTCGCGACGCCCCCCTTTGGCGCGCCCCACCTCGACCATCGCTCGCCGGTTCTTCTCCGACCAGCGCTCCACGCGTGGCAGTGTCATCACGAGCGGCGCCCAGCGGCTCCACGCCAGCCGTTCTCCTGCCGAGAAACCACGCCGCGACCGCAAACCGAGCCGCTTGGCCGCCTCTCTCTCACAGGCTTTGACACCCCGCTCACGCTCGCCTCCAAATCGCTCCGCCAGGTAGTCGCTCACCCGAAATCCTATGCTCTCGCGCGACACGATCCCCAGAACATCTTCGCGCGGCTTGCCGAGATGCAGAAACATCTCGACCGCAGAGAGCTTCTCGAGGGTCGAAATGCTCGACCGGTGACGTGGAGTCTTCTTCATCTTCCCCAGCTCTCGCTCCACGAGCCGGAGCACATCCGGATCGTGCGGCCGGAAGCCGAGCTTGTAGTAGAACCACCAAGCACCGGACTTCAGCGCCTCCTGGTTCTCGTGGCCCATCTGGTACGGGTCGACGACAAAACTGTCCGAACCGAAGACATGCCGCACCATGGCGAGGCCGCGACCGTAAACATAGGCCGCCTCGCCGCCGCGATACGTGTCGAAGATGTTGTAGGCGACCTCCGAGGAACGGAATAAAGAGCTGGTCAGGAAATATCCGATCGGTACACCGTTTTTGAGAATCAGGAAGCCATAGACCGAGTCGAGAACCTGGCGCCATGCGGGCACCGTGCCGTAGCAGGCAAACTGCAACCCGCGCCCACAGTCGAGGAGCCTCACGTCGCGCGGATCGGCGTGGATAAACACATCGAGATCTCGCTGGCGAGCGATCATCGCCTCACGCGCCAGGTCGATGAGCTCCTTCGCACGCGCCGGAGAGAGCGCTTTCTCGGCCACCGGCGGGCGTCGTAGCGCTCCCGGAAATGACTTCCGGGACAGTTCGAGCGGGCCCCTTTGAAAAACGATCGGCGAGCCCGGATAGTGCGCCAGGCTGCGGTTTGGAGTCTCTTGACCCTGGAGGAGACCAGGACCCGGTTCGAGCCGGTACGGGATGTCGAGCTCTTCGTAGACCTTTTCGAGCACAAACTCTTTGGCTTCAAGCGCTGCAAACCGCCGCACCACAAACGCGCCATCCGTTTCTTCGGCGTTCTTGAGTCTCTCGATCCAGCGGCGCGCCGGCAGTCCGATCTCTTCGAGAGCCAGCCGCTCGACATACGGCATGAGAACCGGTAGCCGCGATTCCAGAAGACCTTTGCGGTCGAAATCCACCCAATCGATATGCAACCGGTCCGGAAACCGTTGCGCGAGCCACAGCGCCGTGAACCAGAAGAAACGATAGTAGGTGACGACCCCCACGATCCCGCTATTGGCGAGCGCCTCGCGGTGGCGCCGCAGGTCCTTGCGTAGTGCAAACCCCTCGAGCATCGACTCGACCTGTTCGAGAAGCGTCCCGTCGTCTGGATAGGCGCGAAGAAAACAAAGCACTTCGTGAAGCCTCGAAACCTCTGTTGCTCGACTCAGAACGCGGTTTTCGACGGCCCGCAACAGTTCGCCCTTGCGCTCCGCGTCACCCGCTCCGTAGCACCCCTTGAGTGCTTCCAACCTCTTCAGTGTGTTTCCCACGACCCTATTCTCGCATCCGCGGGTGTAGGCTGGGCCGGATGTCAGCCGTCGTCAGGCGGAGAAGGCCAGCCGCCCTCCTTTTGTCGATTCCCTTTTTGTCGCTGGTCGCCTCTGGCGGCCACGTCCGGGCCGAATCTCCACCGTCGGAATCGCTCTTCGACAGTCACGAGACCTTGCGCCTGACGGTGCGGGCACCGCTTCGCGCTCTCGTCGAAAGCACGAAAGAGGACCACGACACCGACCTGGACCGGCGGGGATCGATCGCACTCGCCGAGGGCCCGGAGATCCCGGTGACGACGGGTGTCTTTGGCAAGAGTCGGCTCAAACACTGCACTATGCCGCCTCTTGTGCTCGACCCCGACCCGGTGGCGGCGCGCGGCACTCTATTCGAGGACCACAGCCCGCTGAGAATCGTGACCCACTGCGGTTACGAAACCGGATCCGATCGCTGGGCGCTGCTCGAGTACCTCGCGTACCGGACCTATCAGATCGTCGCAGACATCGCGCTCTCCGTGCGGCTTGCCGAGATCGAGTATCACGACACGGGAAGAAACGACCACAAACAGATCGCCTACGGCTTTCTAGTCGAAGACATCAATGTGGCCGCCCGAGATCGAGGGCTCGAGTGGCTGACGCTACATCGACAATCGCCGAGCCAGATCGACCCCGACCAGACAATCGTTCTCGCCTTGTTCCAGTTCATGATCGGCAACACCGATTGGTCGGTGCTCAGAGGACCCGCGGGTGAGCGCTGCTGTCACAACATGGCCGTTCTGGGCGGTGAAACCACTTCAGAGCGACAACTCCTGCCTTTCGACTTCGACCAGGCCGGGTTGGTGGACGCCCCGTACTCGCAACCCAGCGCAACAGTCAAGTTGCGAAACGTGCGGCAACGCCGGTACCGGGGGTTTTGCGTCCATAACGACAGTCTCCCCGCCGCGGTCGAACTCTTCAACCAGAAACGACCACTCATTGAAGAGCTCTTCAACGACGCTTCACTGCCACATCCCAAGATCCGACAACACGCTCTTCGATATGTGACGAACTTTTTCGAGCTGATCAACAACTCCAAGCGGCTGGAGAAACACATCCTCCAGCGCTGCCGAAGCCGAAGTGCAAACTAGGTTCCCGGTACCTGCGTCGAGCCATTGTCGAAGAGACAGACGTAACAACCACGAACTATCGTGGCGCGGGTTAAGGTTGGGCCCGTGGGAACCCCCCTCGCAAAGGATCTCGAACTGGCACGGGCGGCCGTCGGGCCTCTCGTCGAGAAGCAGAACCGGCAGGAGCTCGACGCCTACCAGTCGCTTGCCTGGCACCGCTCGCTTGCCGGGTTGCCGGTTCTGAATCTCGATGACGTTTCGGCAATTCCGTTTCTCGTCGATATCGAAGGTGTCGACGAGTATCAGCATCGCGCGCGGCTACGAGCCGGCGACGGAGACCTTTTCGCCGCCGGCACGGCGCAGAGCGAGGTCTACGAGGACTACTGCCGCGAAAAGCTCAAACTCGGACAGTCCGAGTACGTCTTTGCTCCCG
>JAOTZA010000453.1 GCA_029861655.1 Acidobacteriota bacterium
GGTGGCGCCTGTTTTCTGTAGACCGGCGCTCAGAATGAACATCGCGCCGACCGTCACGGTCGCGGGATTGCTAAAACCCGAGATCCCCTCCTGAGGGGTTACCAGCCCGAGGCCGAGCAAGGTTCCCAGGACCAGCAGAGCCACGAAGTCGATCGGGTACTTCTCGGAGACGAAAAGCACGACCGCTCCGACCAGGATGGCCAGGACGAGGACGGCTTGGAATGGCACTTGTCGTAGACCTCGGTTGAGCGTTCGGTGAGCTCGCTCCCAAGTCTATCTGGAGAGCCCGGTCGCAAGTTCTTCTGGTCCCGTTTCAGGTAGGATTTCGCCCCCACACCACCGGCTCGAAAGGACGCCCGGAGCAAGACGTTGATGCGTGGTGCTGAAGACCCCTCATGAAGATCGCCATTCTGTCCCGAGCGGTACGCTCGTACAGCACCCGCCGGCTGGTAGAGGCGACAATCGATCGCGGCCACCAGCCCGACCTCATCGACATCCTGAAGCTCTCGATCTCTCTCGAACGAGGTTTCCCGGACCTTTACTACGAGGGCCGACCCCTACCGGATTACGACGCCGTGATCCCGCGCATCGGGGCGTCGCTGACCTACTTTGGTACGGCCGCGGTCCAGCAATTCGAACAGATGGACGTCTTTTGCGCCAACTCGTCGAGCGGCATCTCCTGGTCACGAGACAAGTTGCGGTGTCTCCAGCTTCTCAGCCGACATGACATTGGCATGCCGCCGACGGCGTTTGTGGCTCGTAGCGAGGATCTTCTGCCGGCGATCGGACGACTTGGCGGCGTGCCGGTCATCATCAAGCTCCTCGAGGGGACGCAGGGGGTGGGTGTCATCCTCGCCGAGACTACGGAGGTCGCTTCGGCGATTGTGGAGACCCTTCACAGCGCCAAGCAGAACGTGCTGGTCCAGAAGTTCGTGTCCGAGAGTCGCGGCCGGGATGTGCGTGCGTTGGTCGTCGGCGATCGAGTGGTGGCCGCGGCGCGCCGGGTGGCGAAGGCTGGTGAGTTTCGCAGTAACGTCCATCGTGGGGGCCGTGCCGAGGCGGTGGTGCTTGACGAGAAGTACGAGGCGACCGCGGTGCGGGCGGCACAGATTGTCGGTCTCCGAGTCGCCGGTGTCGACATGCTCGAAGGCAGCGATGGGCCCGCGGTCATGGAGGTGAATTCTTCCCCGGGTCTGGAGGGAATCGAAGGCGCTACCGGTATCGACGTGGCGGGCGCGATCATCGACTACATCGAGGAACATGTCCAGTTTCCCGAGCTCGACATCGGGCACAAGTTGCGGGTCAGTCGCGGTTACCGCGTGGCCGAGTTGCCGATCGGAGAGTTGTCGGATCTCGCCGGCAAGACGATCGCCGAAAGCGGGCTGCGTGCGAGCGACATTCTCGTGCTCACGCTCCATCGGGACGAGAGGGTGATTCCGAATCCCCAGCGCGATCGGATCATCGAAGTCGGGGATCGGCTGCTTTGCTTCGGGAAGCTGGAGCGCATCAAGGGGTTCCTGCCCGAGCACAAGTCGCCGCGGGTGCGCCGGCTCGATACGGCCGTTCCGACGAAGGACAAGAGCGCCGATCGGCGATAGATGGATGCGGGTCAGCGTTTCGGGCGGGAGGCGCCGGGTGGGCGCCCGGCGACGAACGACCGCTTGGTATCGACGAGGAAACGGCCGCTCAAGGAGCGCCGGCCCAGCAGCACTCGAAAGCCCATGTCGGAACGGCTGGTGAGCGTGAAGTCCGTCGTCCACTGACGGCCGCGGATTCGGACCGAGATCAGAACGACCGGTCGGACTTCTACGTGGCCGGTCGAGCTCTTGACCTTGCGCTCTTCGATGAGCTCGGCTTCGGCCGGGACCGCCTTCGCCGCGTCGTTCTGGTGGGGATGGACGTCGAAGTGCACCATGTCGCGGCCGCGGCTGCGAAACCGTTCGATATTGACGGCGTGCAGAACCGAGGACCTCGCGCCGGTGTCGATCTTTGCCTTGATCTCGTCGATCTCCAGATCGGGCATGGAGATCCATTCCCGCCAGCCGATGACCCACATGGGCGCACTTGGTGATTGCTCTATCGGCATGGGTGGGTAGGTCTGTCCAGCTTGCTATGACCTCGGGAAGGGCGGCTACGAGAACCCGTGGCTAGATTAACAGCAGCCGCCCCACGATGGG
>JAOTZA010000146.1 GCA_029861655.1 Acidobacteriota bacterium
GGGTGTTACGGTTCGACTTCACCGGTCTTGGCGAGAGCGAAGGGGATTTCGCCGACACGGACTTCTCGTCCAACCTTGACGATTTGCTGGCGGCGGCGGACTACCTTCGCCGCGAGCATCGGGCGCCGGATCTGCTGATCGGCCACAGCCTAGGCGGCGCCGCGGTGCTCGCGGTGGCGGCCGAGATCCCGGAAGTGGCGGCCGTCGCGACGATCGGGGCGCCGAGCAACACCGCCCATCTGAGAGACCAGATTCTGAGCCAAGCGCCCGAGCTCGACTCCTACGAGGAAGCCGAGGTGACGCTCGCGGGGAGGCCGTTTCGGATCCGCCGCAGCCTACTCGACGATCTGGACCGCCAGCGGTTGCTTGATCGAGTCGCCTCCATGGAGCGTCCTCTAATGATCCTCCACTCACCCGAAGACGTCGTCGTCGACATCCGTCACGCCGGCAAGATCTACGCCGCGGCGAAGCATCCCAAGAGCTTTGTCTCGCTCGACGGAGCCGACCATCTGCTGCTGGCACGCGAACGCGACGGGCTTTTTGTCGGGCGTCTTCTGGCCTCGTGGGCGGGACGCTACCTTCCGGCATCGCCGGCATCGCCGGCATCGGTGGCATCACAGGACACCACCGACACGGAGGCGGCGGTGGATCTCGATTCCGATCTCGAGCCCGGCACGGTCCGCGTGTCGGCGGCAACTCCTGGATTCGCCAACCTGGTCGAGGCCGGGCGGCACCGGCTGCCCGCCGACGAGCCGTTGAGCGTCGGCGGTACGGACACCGGTCCAAACCCGTACGATTACCTGCTGGCCGCGCTGGGCGCCTGCAAGTCGATAACCCTGCGGATGTACGCCAACCGCAAGAAGTGGCCTCTCGAGAAGATTGCCGTCACCCTACGCCACGAAAGAATCCACGCTTCCGACTGCGAAGAGTGCGTGTCGACCGAAGGAAGAGTGGATCACATCGATGCGGAGCTGGAAATCGAAGGCCCGCTTTCGGATGAGCAAAGACAGCGGCTCGTCGAGATTGCCGGTCGGTGCCCGGTGCATCGGACGTTGACATCCGAAACCGTGATCCACACCGAGGAGATCCGCCGCTGAGGGAGGGGAGGGGGCCATGCCTCTGCCGAGGGATTCGATCCACTCGACTTGCAAGCGGCCTTTGCGAGGGGCTCCTCGACTGCCGATGACGTCGCAATCAGCGTACAAAGTTGTCGTCACGGTTGTTCTCTGGAGCTGCTTTCCGGCTTGCGGCGCACCGAATCGAGACGGCGGGCGCCAGATCGAGTGGACTCCGGGCACGGCGGGCAAGGGACCATCGACCTGGGTGTCCTTTTACGACCCGGGCTCCGCCTGGAACGGCTACACCCTGACTCTTTTCCACGGTCGTGTTCCTTCCCTGCTGGACATGAATGGGCATGTGGTTCATTCCTGGCCCCAGGCTCGCGTCAAGTCCAGAGTTCGACTGCTGCCCGACGGCTCCCTGCTGGCGATCTCACTCGGTAGGGGAGTCGTCGAGTACGGGTGGAACGGAGATCAGACATGGCAGTTCGAATCACCGAACGGTTTTGCTCATCATGACGTGATTCGCCTTTCCAACGGCAACACGATGTTTCCGATCAATCCCAACGGAAGACGAACCGACGACATCCTGGAAGTCGATCGACTGGGAAAGGTGGTCTGGGAGTGGAATGCGGGTGAGTATCTGGCCGAGTACATCGACGATGCCGAAGGGAGCCGGGGAGATGTAACCCACATCAACTCGATTCAGGAACTCCCGCCAAACCGATGGTTCGATGCCGGCGATACGAGGTTCAGACCGGGAAACCTGCTGCTGAGCGCGCGTAATCTGTCGGAGGTCTTCCTTGTCGACAAGGCGACCAAGCAAGTTGTGTGGCGCTATTCCGACAAGCTCGACCGGCAACACGAGGCACTGATGATCGAGCGTGGTTTCCCGGGCGAAGGCAATATCATCCTCTTCAATAACGGCGCCTGGAGCCGCTTCGACTATCGAAAGAGCAAGATCCAGGAGATAGATCCGGGGAGTGGTTCGGTTGTATGGGAGTACGCTTCCGACAGCTTTTTCTCGCCGACCGGGGGAGTCGAACAGCCTCTCCCCAACGGCAACGTCTTTGTCGGTTCGACCCGTGGGGGACGCGCTTTCGAGATAGACCGCGCCGGGCGGCTGGTGTGGCAATGGACACCGCCCTTCGATCCGGTGCGTCCGGCCCGCTATCGCCGCGACCACTGTCCCCAGCTCGCCGCGCTCGAGCGGCGTAAACCGACCCCGGTGCGGCCCCCGGACGGGTACCGGTTCATCTCAAAGCGTCTGTATCAGTACATTCATAGTGGAGGTCCCCATCTGCGGACGGAGAAGCTCGACGGCGCCGAGCAGACGGTTCTGACCCGCAACAACGGTTGTCGCCGTCTGCTGTTGCCCGAGAGGCCCAAGCTCTGGGTCTCCTACGGTGTCGATCGAGGAAGAGTGCAGGCAGCGGGAAAGAGTTCGTATGCCGCCAGCTTTCGTCTCCTGCTACGTACCGAGGGGACTGCTGAGGACGCGATGAGAGAAGTCGAGCTCATTTCCGACGAGGTTGGTCTCGGGCACCCGCGCTGGCGCGCGAAGACGGCTCGCTTGGATGATTTCAAATACCAATGGGTGACGTTGTGCGTCGAGACCCGCGAGGAGGGTGCCCCGAGCGATGAACCAACCGAGGAGTTCGCCTTCTGGAGCAATCCGGTGATAGCGGCGCGCATGAGCGGCGATGCTGCCGTGACCGAGCCGCCGGTGAACGAGGATCTGAGCCCCAAGGAGCAGGAAGCGCGGAAGGAGCATCTACGGGCGCTCGGCTATGTCGACTGAGGTAAGTAGCCGCCTTCCTGGTTCAGGACCGTCCTCGATGATGGACGAAGGGAGGGTGCCCGGTGGACGAGAGGGATCGATCTTGCCCTAATAGGTTGGCCTATTCGAGGTTGGCATCGATCCTGCGAAACAGCGCGGTAGTGGGCTGAAGCCCAAAGGGAGGCGCGATGAACAACACCAACAGATTCACGATACTGGTAGCCGCGGTCCTGGCGGTTGCGTTCTGGACCTCAGCTGGACCGGCGGACGCATCCCATGGCTGGAGCATCGGTTCGAGCTTCTCGGTGGGACGGTTTGATTTCGGTGTGTTCTATCAGCCGGGATCGTTCCGTGGGGGGCATGACTACTACTACCGAACCGCGAGCTCACCGCGTTATGGGGGCTACCAGTGTCATGATCGCTGCTACCGCGATCGGGGCTTTGATTACCACTACTCGGGTTGCCCGCTCGTCCATCATCATTTTCGTCGCTACAGCTTCAACCCCGTGGTCGTGCTGGATTTGGTCTTTGGTTCTCACCGGGGTCACAGGAGCCATCGGTATTACCGGGACTACCGGAGTCAAGGCAGGTATAACCACTACTCTCGCCCGAAGTATCGGTACGACAGTCGGCGTTACGGATACCGATACGACGGCCGAGATCACCGCAACCACCGCGGTCGCTACGGCGGACGGCGCCACTACAGCCACGACGACGATAGCCACGGCAATCGGCGGTTTCGGAGCCGCCGAGACTCTCACCGCGACAGAGGCCACCGCTACCGCAGCGGTCACGGGCACCGAAGCGATCGGGGCTCTCAGAGGCATCGTGGCCGCGACACGCGATCGCGTCGACGGCCGTAGGCGGAACTCTCGAACGGCCGTTGGCGGAGGCAGCCTATAATGAGCCTCCGTGAGTGCACCGAGCTCAACAGGGCCCCGTGTCTTCAGTCGATCCGAGCACCGTCTGTCGCGAAAGAAGCTCGACGAGAACGCGGTCAAGGTCCTGTACCGCCTCCACCGTGCCGGCCACAAGGCGTATCTCGTCGGCGGTGGCGTGCGCGATGTACTGCTCGACCGCCGACCCAAAGACTACGACGTCGCCACCAGCGCGAGACCCCAAGAGGTCCGGCGGCTGTTTCGCAACTCGCGCATCATCGGCCGCCGATTCAGACTGGCGCACGTCTACTTCCATGGTGGGATTGTCGAAGTCTCGACATTTCGCCGCAGTCCCGACCCCGATGCCCAGGAGTCCGGCGCCGGAGACCTTCTGATTACTGATGACAATGTCTTTGGTAGTCCGGAGGAGGATGCCTTCCGGCGCGACCTGACGATCAACGCACTCTTCTACAACATCGGTGACTATTCGGTGATCGATTATGTCGGTGGCATAGACGATCTCCAAAAGCGGATCGTTCGAATCATCGGGGATCCCGACCTGCGCTTTCGGGAGGATCCGATTCGCATGACCAGGGCCTGTGAGCTGGCGGCGCGCCTCGGATTCACCATCGATTCCGAGACGCAGGAAGGCATCCGCAGACAGGCCGGTGAAATCCTCAAGTCCTCGACTGCCCGCCTGACCGAGGAAATCGGTCAGATGCTCCGGTGCGGGCACTCGGGTACCGCCATCCAGTGGATGCTCGAGCTGGGTCTGCTGGACGTCGTCCTTCCCGAAGCCACGGCGCTCCTCGAGACCGAAGCCAGAGGGCTCGGCGATTACTCGAAAACCCTGACGCTTTTCGATAGCAGGGTGGCCGCCAAACAACCGCTCTCAGAGATCGGTCTGTTCTCCGCGCTTCTGTTGCCCACCGTGCTGCTGCATTGCGCCGCCGGGATCAAAGGGGACAGCGATCCCCTGGGGGTCAGACGCGCACGAGAGAAGATCGCGGAGGCCATCGAACCCTTCTTTCGGCGTTTTGTCTTGTCGAAGCACAAGGCCGAACAGGTTGTACAGACCATCTTGGGTCTGCACCAACTCCGCCGGCGCCGATGGCAGACACCCGAGCGAGTGCGTTTCAGCCAGCGGCCCTACTTCGACGACGCTCTTTTTCTCCTCGAGTCGACGGTGGAAGCGACGGGGGAGGGGAGTTGCGAGCTCCAGAGATGGCGCCGGCTGGCCCAGTCGCGGCCAGTCCGACGCGAACCGACGACCAAGAGGGGTCCGCGAAGAGGGCGTCGCAGGCGTCGTCGGCGTGCGGGTCGTCGAGCCTCCTGACGGGGCGACCGTCCATCGAGGGCTTGAAGCGGTTGGTTTCAAAGAGGTTACGAGCGTGCTGGCAGAAGCGCCGGGGAGGCCCAAGAAACCGGGCGCTGCGCCGCGACGAATGATAGATTGATACCTCAGGAGTCCGGTCTCGAGCCGGCTTCGAACCAACGTGAGAGGGTGAGAGCTTGTCTTGGGTGGTGAGTGTGTTTCGATCCGCGATCGTCAAGAAGGCGGTCATGGCGGTCACCGGAGTTGCGCTATTCGGTTTCGTGCTCGGCCACATGCTCGGCAACCTCAAGATCTACCTGGGGAGTGAGGACTTCAATCACTATGCTGAGTGGCTGCGGGAGATGGGCAGCCCTGCGTTGCCCCACGGCAGCGCCCTGTGGATTGCCCGCGCCGGCTTGCTGGCGGCGGTTCTGCTGCACATGCTCTCCGCTTGGCAGGTCACACGTCTGAGCCACGCCTCACGCCCGTTGCATTACCGGAAACTCGGGACCCAGGCGGCTACCTATGCTTCACGAACGATGCGCTGGGGTGGCGTAATCATCGCGCTTTTTGTCGTGTACCACCTGGCTCATCTCACTTTCGGTTGGAGTTGGGCACACCCGAATTTCGTGGCGGGCGATCCTTACCAAAACCTGGTGGCCGGCTTTAGCGTTTGGTGGGTCGCGGCACTCTACATGGTGGCTCAACTGGCGCTTGGCCTTCACCTCTACCACGGCGTGTGGAGCCTGTTTCAGTCGCTGGGTTGGAACCATCCGCGTTTCAACGAGTGGCGTAAGGGACTGGCACGGGTTTTTGCGATTATCGTGACGGTCGGGAATCTGTCATTTCCACTGGCCGTCTTGAGTGGGGTGGTGAGGTAGCGCCTGGAGAAAGATTGTGATGCGACTGGACGCTAAAGTTCCGCCGGGATCGTTGAGCGAGAAATGGACTCGGCACCGGTTCGATCTCAAGTTGGTCAACCCCGCGAACAAACGACGTTTCGACGTCATCGTTGTGGGTTCGGGTCTGGCCGGTGGTTCGGCCGCCGCTACTCTGGCTGAACTGGGGTACGACGTTCGCTGTTTTTGCTATCAGGACAGCCCGCGCCGAGCGCATTCGATCGCCGCCCAGGGAGGCATCAACGCCGCCAAGAACTATCAAAACGATGGGGACAGCGTTTGGAGGCTGTTTTACGACACCGTCAAGGGTGGCGACTTTCGTTCCCGCGAAGCCAACGTCTATCGGCTGGCGGAAGTCAGTGTCAACATCATCGATCAGTGCGTCGCTCAAGGGGTACCCTTCGCACGCGAGTACGGCGGCCAACTGGCCAACCGCTCCTTTGGCGGGGCGCAGGTGTCGCGCACTTTTTACGCCCGCGGGCAGACGGGGCAACAGCTCCTGCTGGGCGCCTACCAGGCACTTGCCCGGCAGATCGCTGCCGGCAAAGTGGAGATGTTTCCACGCACCGAGATGCTCGACCTCGTGGTCGAGGAAGGTCGGGCTCGGGGGATCGTAACTCGTGACATGGTGACGGGCGAGATCCGGTCACACTCGGCCGATGCAGTGGTTCTGGCGACCGGCGGCTACGCCAACGTCTACTACCTGTCAACCAACGCAAAGGGCTGCAATACGACTGCGATCTGGCGCGCACATCGCCGCGGTGCACTCTTTGCGAATCCGTGTTTTGGCCAGATTCACCCGACCTGCATTCCGCAAGCGGGCGACTACCAATCGAAGCTCACGCTGATGAGCGAGTCGTTGCGCAACGATGGTCGCATCTGGGTGCCCAAGAAGGCGGGAGACAAGCGGAGTCCCGATGAGATTCCCGAGGAGGAGCGAGACTATTACCTCGAGCGAAAGTACCCGGCCTTTGGCAATCTGGTACCACGCGACATCGCCTCGCGGGCCGCCAAAGAAGTGTGCGACGCCGGGCACGGGGTCTCGCCCACGGGGCGAGGCGTCTATCTCGATTTTGCCGACGTTATCGAGCGGTTGGGGAGGGGCTACATCGAGGATCGCTACGGGAATCTATTCGAGATGTACGAGCGCATCACCGGCGACGTTCCCTACGCCGTCCCGATGCAGATCTACCCGGCGCCGCACTACACGATGGGTGGGTTGTGGGTGGACTACAACCTGATGAGCACCATCGAGGGGCTGTTTGTCGTCGGTGAAGCCAATTTTTCCGACCACGGTGCCAACCGCTTGGGTGCCAGCGCGCTCATGCAGGGTCTCGCCGACGGCTACTTTGTGTTGCCCTATACGATCGGCGACTATCTGTCGCGGCACATGGGCGAGGCCAAGCCCGAACCCGACGCCGGTGTGTTCAAGTCGGTGGAGAATGATGTTCGAGGGCAGATCGAGCGACTTCTTTCGGGCGCGGGAAGTCGGACGGTCGACTCGTTTCACCGCGAACTGGGGGCGATCTGCTGGGACCATTGCGGGATGTCGCGCGAGGAGACCGGGCTCCGCGAGGCGATCGGAAAGATCCGTGCCTTGAGACGGAGCTACTGGGAAGAAGTTCGCGTCCCGGGAACGGGAGAGGAGCTCAACCAGTCGCTCGAGAAGGCCGGCCGCGTGGCGGACTTTTTTGAGTTGGCCGAGCTGATGTGTCTCGATGCTGTTGAACGCCGCGAGTCCTGCGGTACACATCTACGCGTCGAGCATCAGACACCCGAGGGAGAAGCCCTGCGCAACGACGAGGACTACACCCACGTGGCAGCCTGGGAATTCACCGGTGAGGACAGTGCTCCGGTGGCGCACAAGGAGGCGCTCGAGTTCGAGAACGTTCAGCTCTCGCAGAGGAGTTACAAATAGTGAAACTCTCTCTTCATATCTGGCGGCAGAGCTCGGCGGACGCCGGAGGCGAGTTCCGCACCTACAGGATGGACGAGGTGTCGGAGCACATGTCGTTTCTCGAGATGCTCGACGTTCTCAATGAGTCGTTGATCGAGACGGGCGACGATCCGGTGGCTTTCGACCACGACTGTCGCGAGGGCATTTGCGGATCTTGCGGTTTGATGATCAATGGGGCCGCTCACGGGCCCTTTGCGGGAACCGCCACTTGCCAGCTCCACATGCGCAAGTTCAGAGACGGCGACGA
>JAOTZA010000147.1 GCA_029861655.1 Acidobacteriota bacterium
CCTGGTTCTGTAACTTGATCTGGATGATCACGGGACCGACACCCTCCCGGCCGATCGCTCTTACCTTGGTCTCGAACTCGGCGTCTTGGGTGGCGACAAAGACGACGTCAAGATAGGCCGCCACCGGCATCTCGATGTCCTTGCCGACAGCCGTCACTCTGTCTTCCGCTGCGGATCGTTGTGCTCGGCTCTCGGTCCCGGAAAAGCGAAATCTTTGTATTCTGAGCCGACCGTGGATTCCAGGACCACGTCTCACCCGCCGAGTGAAATCCAGGAAATTGAGACCCACTCTCACAAATCCAGGAGGAAACTCGAGCCGGTAGCGGTCGAACTCAGGATCCAAGCGCACGCGACCCACAGGCTCGCCGTTGAGCTGAGCGGCCAATTTCGCGGGTTTTGGGTCCGTACCCGCTCGGACCTTGCCTTCGAATTCGATCCCCGTCACCTCTCCTTCGGCCGCAAAGAAACTAATTCGGGCGGTACGACCCTCCATGAGGAGCGTCGAGTTCCGGTGGTCTTCCACGTCTTCCAGGCGCCAACCAAAACCAACCCGATCCAGATTCGCTTGCTCGGGCGCCGAGATCAGACGAGTGGTGACCTGGTCGCGCTGGAAATCCACGAAGTCGGCGAGCTCCAAAGCGGGTCGGTCGACTGTACAACTCGCCAGGAGCAATACCGCGAAGCTCAGTGGGGCTCGGGTGAGCGGTTTCGGAGCGAAGCTCAAGACGAGGTCCTACTGACAGGTGACGGACGGGAGCCGAGCGAAACCCAGCTACCGAGAATTCTGATCAAGCTCGATTACGACGCGTTCAACGGGTGCAAGGCAGCGCGTCTCGTCACAGGCCTGGTACCTGACCCGCACGCGATGTGGAGAGTCACCTAAATCGCGCACCCGGCCGGTGATCTCGACTCGACCCTCATAGATGAGCACCGGTTCACGGCCAGGAGCTGCCGGTAGCTCCTCCCCCACCGGAAACGCAAGGGAGTCGAGTTCGGCGTTCTCACCGACCAGCCCGGTCGGCTCCAACCAGCCGGGAGTCTCCTCATTCTGATACCCGGCGTAGACGTGCCATCCGGGTTCGATTTCGATCGTCACCCGAAGCGGGCGCCGACCCTGATCGTCGGCAGCACCGGCCCGGGCCGAAATCTGCACACGCCCGCGGGCCTCATCTTCCAAGTCGTGCCGGCCCAGACCGGGATCGCCAGTCACCGCGTTGGCCCCCGAAACGTCCGCCGATGGGAGAGCGCTGCCTGCCGCCGACCACCGTAGCGCCGCCAGCGCCATCGTGCGCGCTCCCGCCGGAACACGTTCGACCACCGGTCCCGCCGCACGCAACGCGCGGTCGGCAAGATCCGCCCAAGGACCCTGCTCGTCACCCGCAGCAAGCTCGAGGAGGTTGAGTACCGCTATCGAGTTGGCAGCCGGCATCGCGCCGTCAAAGAGGTCCTTGCTGCGGACCAGAACATCGGCACGCGATTCGCTGGCATAGAAGCCCCCTTCTTCATCAGCGAGCCGCTCGATCTGCTCCCGGGTCATCTCCGCCGCTACATCGCGCCACTTCTCCTCACCCGTTGCGCGCCCCAGAGCCAAGAGACCACGTACCAAAAAAACGTAGTCGCCGAGAAACGCCTCGATCTCGCCCGCACCGCGCCTCCAGGCATGAAGCAAGCGCCCACCGCGGCTGCGCAAGCGCTCGAGAATGAAGTCGGCGGCCGCCACGGCACGGTCGATCATCGACTCGTCGCCGAGAACCGACCCGGCCAGGGCCAGACCCGCAATCACCGTACCGTTCCAGTCGACAAGGATCTTGTCGTCGGTCAGCGGGTGGGGCCGCTCGGCGCGCGCTTCGAACAACCGGCGCCGTAACGGCTCGAGCTCGGCCGTCAGTTCGCTCTCACTCGTCCGCCGCCGCTTCGCCTGACGATCGAGTCGCTCGGGAAGATGGAGAACATAGTGCTCGCCTTCGAAGAACGGTTTGCCGTCGAAACCGTACAGCGGCGCCAGAAAACCGAAATCCTCTTCGCCCAGGGTCCGGCGTAGCTCTTGGCGGGTCCAAACATGAAAGGCGCCCTCGGCTCCCCCCGTTTCCGCGTCCAGCGCGCTCCAGAAGGCTCCTTCGTCGGAGGTCAGCTCGCGGCTCAGAAAATCAGCTGTCTGACGTAGGACTCTCGCGGACTGGGGATCCGCCGTTAGACCAAAGTGGCGAGCGTAGACCTCGAGGAGCAGGCCGTTGTCGTAGAGCATCTTCTCGAAGTGGGGAATTTTCCACTCGCGGTCGGTGGCGTAACGATGAAATCCCCCGCCGAGCTGATCGTAGATGCCTCCTCGCGCCATCTGGTCGAGCGTCTCCCCGAGCATCTCGGCCGCTCTGGCGTTGAGCTCATCGTCAGCACGCCTGCCCACTTGACCCGCGGCCCCAAACTCGAGCAAAAGAAAGAGATTCGAGGGCGTCGGGAACTTCGGCGCCGAGCCGAAGCCGCCCCACTGCGGATCGAAGGTCCGCCCCAACTCCTGAAGTGATCGTCGAGCCGGCTCCGGTCCCGGCGGTCCCGGTGCCGATGTCTCCCGCGTGATTTGGCCTCCGAGGTGTTGACGGACCGCGCTCACCACGCTCTCGGCCTGGGTTTCGATATCCCCGCGACGGTCGCGCCAAGCCTCCTTCATCGAACGCAGTACGGCCGGGAACCCGGGCAGGCCCGGGCGATCGGTCGGCGGAAAGTAGGTGCCGGCAAAAAAGGGTTCGAGTCCCGGCGTTAGAAACACCGAGTTGGGCCAGCCGCCGCGGCCGGTCAACACCTGGGTCGCGGTCATATAGATCTCGTCGAGCTCCGGGCGTTCCTCACGATCCAGCTTGATGTTGACGAAGGACTCGTTCATCAGCGCTGCGATCCGCTCGTTCGAAAACGACTCGCGCTCCATCACGTGGCACCAGTAACAGGTCGAATAACCCACCGAAAGAAAGATCGGCCGATCTTCACGACGGGCGCGCTCGAGCGCCTCGTCTCCCCACTCGTACCAGTCGACGGGGTTGTGCTGATGCAACAGCAGGTAGGGGCTGCTCGCTCTCGCCAGCCGGTTGGTGTGTTCGCCGGTGGCGGACATCGCGTGATTCTACCGAGAAGAGTGTTTCTCCGAGCTGTCTCCTCGGCGAGCAGAGTGCGCAAGAAAGAATTCTAGATCGGGGCGTCCGCAGCGAGGAGCGCTGCAGGACCGAGTCGAGCTACCCCAAGGACCCGACACGCAAGAACGCTGTCGATCTCCGCTAGATGCCGTCGGGGCGTTAGCCTGCGTTGTTCTCCAGCAGCCCCTCGACTTCGCCGGGCTCTGGAAAGCGACCGGTCGCCTTCTTCGAGTAAACCAGGTCGCCGTCATAGATGACCTCGAAAACTCCGTCACGCCCCTTGATGAGTTCGACTTTTTGTCCGAAACGTCGCTCGACCTCGTCCGCCAGACCGGCGGCTCGTGGCTTGTAGTTTCAAACGACGCAGTATTCGATCGACATCTGGGCCATGCGGGTCTCCTTCGAGTTCGATTATACCGTCTCGTTCCCCGGCCGGCGCCGCAGCTGCGCAACGATCTCGAGATGACCGGTCTGAGGGAAAAGGTCCAGGAAGACCAACCCTTCGAGCTCGAACATGCGCTGGAGGATCTTCAGGTCGCGGGCCAAAGCCGCTGTGTGGCAAGAGACGTAGGTCAGTCGTTTCGGCCCCCGGTCGAGGAGCCTGACCCTTACCTTGGGCGTCAGACCGACTCTCGGCGGGTCGAGTACCACGCGGTCCACCGCTTCGGGCAATCGGCCGATCCAACTCTCGACCGCTGTCGAAACAAGATCGACGTTTTGGAGTTTGTTGAGCCGCACGTTCTTTCGCGCGTATCGCACCGCCACGCGATCGCCCTCGACAGCGGTCACCTGCTCGTATCGCCTCGCCAGGGGCAACGTAAAGAAGCCGACCCCCGAATAAAGATCCACCGCGGACTCCCCCTCGTCATCCTCCAGAACTGACTGGATCAGCTCGTCAAGAAGACCCGCGTGTCCCTGAAAGAAGACCCGCGCGTCCAGCCGATACCGAAACCCACCGGCCTCGAAGGTAACCTCTTTCCCCGACATCCCCGCGACCGGCGGCGCCGCCGAAAGTTCGTCGGCGGAAGCAAGAAGATCCAGCCTGTGTAGCTTCTCTCCCGCCAATTGTCGCGGCAAACCGCCCAGTTGCCGCTCGAGCTCCGGAACCAGCACCGGGCAGCGATTGACCGACACCAGCTCGTGGGTGCCGCGCGCGTGATAACCGACCTCCGAGCGCTCTTCTCCCGGCAAGACCTGAAGCTGGGTTCGCAGCCGGTAGGCCCAGGCATCGCCTCGAACCACGCTCTGCCTCTCCGGAAGCTCGACGCCGCCAAGACGCGTCAGGGTCTCGCGCGCCGCTTCCACCTTGAGCTCGGTCTGGAGTGAATCCTCCAGGTGCTGAAGATCGCAGCCGCCACAGGACTCGAAAAAGGAGCACGGAGCCTCCCTGCGACCCGGGCCGGGCTCGAGGATCTTCACGATCTCGGCTCTGGCGTAGTGCGGCCTTCGCTCCACCAACGTGACACGCAAACGATCACCGGGAGCCGATCGTGGCACAAAGATCGGCAGACCGTCACGACGAGCCAAGCCTTGGCCGCCATCTACGATTTTTTCGATCTCGATCTCGATCTCGTCGACGTCCGCCGGTATGTTGCTCGAATCGCTCACGGCTCGGACACCATGAGCAGATGAATCCGCTCCGCCAGCTCCGGAAGCCTGGAATCCACCGCTCGCCGAAGCTCATCCGGCCGATGGCGGCGTGTGAGATGGTGGAGTATCACCGCCTCGTTCTCGAACCGGTCTTCCAGACTCACCAGATCCTCGAGATGGAGGTGCCCATAATCCGGCGC
The DNA here is from genome assembly GCA_029861655.1 of Acidobacteriota bacterium. GTDB lineage: Bacteria > Acidobacteriota > Thermoanaerobaculia > Multivoradales > JAHEKO01 > JAOTZA01. The sequence continues at coordinate 4,913 of JAOTZA010000147.1, forward strand.
TCGCTCGCGCTCGGAGTGGTCAAAAAACGTGCATTCGACGAGCAAAACGCGCGACTCGAAAACCCTGGGCTCGAGCTCGAAAACGCGCCGGCTTGTGTCCCCACAGTACGAGAGCCAGTAGTCGTCCCGCTCGGTAGAAATATCGACACCCTTCTTCCGTAGCTCGGCCAGCCTTACCCCCGGCAGACCGCGATGCTCGAATGCCAGGCTTTTGGCTTTGCGAACCAGGTGATACCCGAGAGCGGGAACACCATGATCGACCGCAAACGCCTCCACAAGGAAATCCCGTCCCACATCCACCCGATCCCCCGGCTCCATCGCCTGGAGCGAGTAGTCATACTCGACGCGTTCCAGTGCCGCGGCCGCCTCGACGAAGGCTTCGAGCGCCGCCCTCGTTTCGATCGGACAGTGGACCCGGGTGGCTCCCAAGCCCTGCATGACCCGGTTCGAGAGCACGAACGGCAGCCCCAAGGCGTGATCCAGATGTCCGTGTGTCAGGAAGATCTGGTCCGATCCGGTCAGCTCAAGTGCGCCGCGTCCGACATCGAAGGCCAACCCCGGTGGATGCACCCTGAACCAGGTCCGGTCGCCTGCTCGCGACGCGCCTTCGATCCGCAGCTGATCGGAACGAAAGACAGCCTTGTGCGCGGTGCCCACAACCGCGATCCTATACGGGCTTCTCAACCGGCGAAGAACGCGAGCCTAGGGGGGACACGAAGGGCCGGCGAGCGCGGCGCGGGTTAGCAGCCCGTGCTAGATCTCCTGGTACAACCACCGACTCAGCGCATTGAGCCGCTCGGATAATGACTTCGGCTCCGGATCGATGAACCACAGAGCCGCAGCAACCGAAGACAGAAGTGAGTTTCCGTCCTGAGGAGTAAAACAGAAGCCATACACCTCGCGCTTTTTTCTCACCGCCAGAGTTGGCAGCACGACCACGGTTTGCGACAGGATCCGTCCGTAGTAGCCGTGATCACGTCCAAAGCTGAACACGATATTGGCTTGGTTCTTCTTGGTCACAGCTACGCGGACGTTGCCGCGTAAGCGTTTCTCGACCTCCTCGAGGGTGACGTCGCGGTTGAACTCCATGCGAAACCAGATCGAGTGCATGTACTGCGTGTTGAGCTTGACGGCGCTCGAGAAGAGATCGAAATCCAGTCCGAGCGTTTCGAACAGGTGATGTGCGTCCTTGGCGTGATGGGTTCCGAACTCCCCATCCTTGTGGCTGCCTACCTGCGGTGCCGGGATGAATTTGTCGAGTTGGGTCACATCGTTGGCACGGCGCATACAGACGAAGGTCCCCTGCTCGAGGCAGTAGGAGTCACCGTCATCGCAAAGCGTCTTGATCAGCGTCGTGATGTTGTGAGTGTTGCAGGAGACGATTTGGATAAAACGGTCTTCGTCGGGGTCAAGTGCTTGGTCGTTGACTCCGCGGGCGTATGGCTTGCCGAATCCGAACTCACTGCCCTGTGCGAGGAAGCCCTTGACGCCACTCAGGCTTACATAGTGGCTCTCTTTGTTGGCGTTCCCTGCCGGAGTGCAGTCGATGACGACAGTCGCTCTCTCGAGCGCCTCACGTGCTTCGAAGCTGACCTTCTGACCCAGGGCCTCGAACGCCTTGATGCTCTGGCTGTCGGTCGCCAGCTTGGCTCCACGCATCATCAGATGCTGGATCCGCGCCTTGTCGAACTCGAGCGGCGTACGTTTATGAAAGGTCACTTCGTCGATGCCCATGTGCTCACGAAAGTCGGTCAACAGCCCGATCAGCGGCTCACCGATGGTTCCGGTCCCAACTACATGGATTATTTTGCTCATGGTCTCCTCATTCGGGGCTCTCACCGTCACCCCAAGCGCCGTGGACTCCGCCGCCACGCCAGTTGACATCGCGTTGGGCAAATTCGTCGAGCTCGCGATGAACCTCGACCAACGTGCGCGTCACCGCGGGATCACATCTGTCGTTCTCGCACTCATAGGTATAGACATTGAATTCGTCTCTACGCGCAAAGCCGGACAGCGTCTGGTAGGTATTGCAACTACCACACTTGATCGAGAGATTGCGGATGTTCATGCCGGTATCTGACACCGCTTGCTCCTCGATGACTAGCCGACTCCACGCGCGAGCGATCAGGAGACGGCAACCCTACCCGCCGTTACGTCGCGAACGAGTGTCTCCAGAAGCGCTCTCAGATCACCTTCCGAAGAGACACCTGTTCGCACAAAGGCGACCTCTCCCCGGTGGTTCAGGACCATGACTGTCGGTAGACCATAAATGCCCAGAAGGGTCGACACCTCATCCGCCGGGTCCATCAGCACGGGATAGGGGAACGGACGCTTCTCGACGAACCCTCGCACTTGCTTTTCGACTTCACCGACGTTGACGGCCACGAACTCGACTCCGAGATCATCGAAATCCCCGTGAAGAACCTTCAGGATGTCCGCCTGTGCATGGCACGGCAGGCACCAGGTCGCCCGAAAATCGAACCCGACGATCTCGCCGTCGAAGCTCGACGGGCCCATCTGACCGCCGTCGAGCGAGGCAAGCCGAAAGTCGGGAATCTCGAGAGCCCCGGTCGCCCCGACTTCCGGCTGGCGGCCACAGGCCAGCACCAGTTGCAGGCCGGCCAGCAGGATCCCACCGGCGAGAAAGAGACGCGCCCTCTTTGATGATCTCAGCTGTCCCGGCGCGCCTCCGTTCATCTACCAAGCATATGTGAATTCGGTGGGTCTCGCACCGCCCCGCCAACAGAAAAAACGGCCGCGAGCTGAGGCCGGAGGAGGGGGCGAACCCCATGTCGCTCCGGCCGGCTCGCGGCCGTTCTCCAGGCAATTGCCGAGTCGCTACCTGCGGCGCCTGGTCGCCTTCCTCTTGGTCTTGCGCCTGGTCGCCTTCCTCTTGGTCTTGCGCTTGGTGGCCTTGCGCTTGGCCGGCTTGCGCTTCGCAGCCTTCCTCTTGGTCTTGCGCTTTGTAGCCTTCTTCTTGGTCTTGCGCTTGGCGGCCTTCTTCTTCGTCTTACGCTTCGCAGCCTTACGCTTGGCCGGCTTACGCTTCGCAGCCTTCTTCTTGGTCTTGCGCTTCGTAGCCTTACGCTTGGTCTTGCGCTTGGCGGCCTTCTTCTTGGTCTTGCGCTTGGCAGCCTTCTTCTTGGTCTTGCGCTTGGCAGCCTTACGCTTGGCCGGCTTACGCTTGGTCTTGC
>JAOTZA010000454.1 GCA_029861655.1 Acidobacteriota bacterium
ACCGCCGCGGAAGAAACGCAACAGCCATTCCCCTATCACCGGCACGACCCCGAAGATGTCGGTTCCGACCTTGGTGGCAAAAAACGCCAGCTGGTTCCAGGGGAGAAGGTAGCCGGAGAAACCGAAGAACAGGGTCAAGAAGAGAATCACGCAGCCGGTGATCCAGGTGATCTCGCGCGGCGAGCGATAGCCCTTGGAGAAGTAGACCGTGACCAGATGCACAAAGGCGAAGAACACCATCAAGTTGGCCGACCAGGAATGCATGGAGCGGATGAGCCATCCAAACGGGACAACGGTCATGATGAACTCGATCGACTCGAAGGCCTCATCGGCCGACGGCCGGTAGTACAGCATCAACAGGATCCCGGTGATGATCTGGATGATGAAGAAGAAGAGAGTCATGCCGCCGAAGTAGTAGATGACCGAGTACCGGTGGGTCGGTACCGTTTTGTGCGAGGCGAAATCCGTCGCCGTGGAGATGGGAAGACGACTGTCGATCCAATCGCGAACCTGGCTGACGAGTCCGGTCATTCTCAGGCCCTCGACACTACGATCTGTTCGGGCTCGCCGATCGCTTTGACGACGAGGTCGACCTTGAAAGCCTCGAGCGGCTTTGGCGGCGGACCGGCGACCTGCTGCCCCTTCAGGTTGTACTCGCCGTTGTGGCAGTTGCACCAAATCCGTTTCTTGTCCTTGTGGTACTCGACGATACAGTCGAGATGGGTGCAGGTCGCCGCGAAGGCGCGGTAATCGTCTTCACCGTTGCGAACCAGAATGACCGGATCGGCGCCGAAGCGGACGATCTTGTAGCCCTGGTCGAGCAGCTCGGGGTCGTTGGTGAGCCCGGCTTCGACCTGGTTTGTCGTCGCCTCGGGGATATGGGGTGGGCTGACAAAGCGCAGCACCGGATACGTTACCGAGGCGAACAACGCGCCGATCGAGGTGCCCAGAAACCAGTTCAGAAAGCCGCGGCGGCTTGTCGTGGATTTCGGTTGCTCCATCAACACTCTCCCTCTCGTCGACTTGGCTCTTGAGTAAGACAAACGACCGAACCGAGGCCTGGAGGTCCTGGTCCCGGTCGGTCGGAGAAAAAGTCTAGCATTCGTGCTCCAAGGCCTCCCCGTCTTTCGGGGTGGGTGTCCGAAGGCGAGGTCGCCACTCAAAGGAACTCTGCCGGTAGCCTCGAGATCGCTGTAGGATTCTGGCATGCACGCGGCGCCTGAGCAACAGAGGTCTCCGAGTGAGAATCCTGATGCGCCGCATGCCGGTGTGAGTGCTCTGCGCGCGCGAACCTGGCTCGTCCTCGTGCCGCTGCATCTCGCCGCTTTTCTGGTTCTCTATTTCGCCACTTTCCGGCTGATGCGGTCGGAGATCCTTTCCGTTACATCGGACATCGCTCGGCAGGCCCTGCGCCACGAGGTCGAGGAGCTACAGGTCACGCTGGCCACCCGGGAAGGAGGTGAGCCAGAGCATCTCTTTGAGGAGATGATCGCAGTTCACCAATCGCTCAGCCTGCGGCTGTTCGATGCCGACGGCGAGCCGGTTCCTCGAGTACCGCTCGACCTGCCCGAGGAGCGGTCCGCGATCGAGGGGTTTCTCGAGCAAAGCGCCGACGAGCGCATCTGGCTCGATTCTTCTGGTGACGGTCCGACATCCCTGCGGGTACTGCACAAGGTGGTCGCCGGGCCCGAGTGCGGCGACTGTCATGCGGAGGGTGAGGTCCGCGGAGCCGTGTCGATGAGTCTCGATCTGAGCGAGGCGCTCGGCAACCTCCATGGCCGGCTGCTGCGCAATCTGGCGATCCTGATCTTAGCGTGGGCTGCCCTGGTTGCGGCCATCAGTTCTTTTGTCGGCCGCGGGGTCCGCAAAGCGGCGGCCCGATTCGAGGCCGACCTGGCGGCCGCCGGAGCCGGTGAGGCCGCCGATTCGGAGAGTGATTCCGGGCTGGTCCTGGACCCCGTGTCGGCTCAGCTTCACCAATCCTTGCGGCAGCACCTCCGGCAGCGTCGCGAGCGAGAGGCGGAGGTCGCTTCGCGATTGGAACACACCGATCGGCTGGCTTCGATGGGCGAGCTGGCGGCCGGGCTGGCGCATGAGATCAGGAACCCATTGGCAGGCATCCAGAGCGTCCTCGAGCTACTACGGGAGGATCTCGAGAGCGACACCAAC
>JAOTZA010000455.1 GCA_029861655.1 Acidobacteriota bacterium
AGCGCCGATCTGGACAATGACGGTCTTCCCGATGTGATCGCCGCGGGTGCAGGCGATGGGGTCTTCTTCTGGCACAACCTCGGCGGGCGTTTCGAGAGCTGGAAGCTGGGAGACGGGGTCGCCGCGCTCATCGGTCAGCTTAGCCCTCAGGTCGTCGAGGTCTTTGATGCCGACAACGACGGGCGTCTCGATATCGCCTTTGGTGACGGCGACGGCGTGTCGGTGATCGGTCTCGACTCCAGTCTCGAATCAGGTACTAGCGACGGCGGGCGCCGCTTCACCGTGGACGCCGGTCCCACTTCGGTGACTGCGCTCGCCGCCGCCGATCTCGATGGAGATGGCGACCTGGATTTAGTCGCCGGCGGTGCCAATGGCCTCACCCGGCTGATCAACGAGGGAGGCAACCAAAACGGCTGGCTCTCAGTGCGCCTGCGCGGCCTTGCCACCGGTAGCAGCAAGAACAACTCTTTCGGACTCGGCTCGACGCTCGAAGTACGGGCCGCCGACGCCTACCAGTTCCGCGAAGCGACAGGCGACGTCACGCACTTCGGTCTCGGCGAAGTCGAAACAGCGGATTTCCTGCGCGTCGTGTGGACTAATGGCGTGCCGCAAAATCGCCTCTCACCCAATGCTCGGCAGCGCGTGGTGGAGGAACAGCTTCTCAAAGGGAGCTGCCCGTTCCTCTACACCTGGACGGGAGAGCGCTTCGAGTTCGCTACCGACCTGCTGTGGGGAGCACCAGCCGGGCTCCCGATGGGGATCGGCAAGTGGATGCCGTCGGACCCAGAGGAGCTGGTGGAGATCGAGCAAATCGCTCCGCGCAACGGCGACTACGAGATTCGAATCACCGAGGAACTCTGGGAGGCCGCCTTCTTCGACTATCTGCGGTTATGGGTCGTAGACCACCCGAACGACGTCGAAGCCGCCAGCACCCTGAAGATCCTCCCGGGCTCGGTGATCCCCGAGGGAGTCCACGGCACCCGCGGGCTTCGCGACGTTGCCACCGCTTGGGACGCTCGCGGAAGAGACGTCACGGAACGGGTACGCTCACGCGACGGCGTCTACGCCGATGGATGGGAGAGGAGCCGCTACCAGGGAGTCCCTGCAGAGCCCTGGAGCTTCACTTTCGATCTGGGACTCGACGAGGTACCGCCGGCGTCGATCCGGCTCCACCTGGATGGCTGGATCTTCCCGTCCGACGCCAGCCTCAACATCGCTCTCGATCAAGGCCAGCACTTTCCGTTCTTTCCGCCCAGGCTCGAGGTCGAAACCGAGAACGGTTGGCAGGTACTGGCGGACAACATCGGGTTCCCGGCCGGTAAGACCAAGACCATGGTGGTCGATACCCCCGCCCTGCCGCCGGGCGTCCGGCGGTTACGTATCGTGGCTTCCCAATGGCTATCCTGGGACCGCATTGCCTGGGCTCCGACCGGAACCGCGGTCGCGGATCACGAGCTCGTGGTCCAGGCGAAGCTCGGCCCCTCGACGGCCGATCTCCGGTTTCGCGGCTTCAACCGGCTCTATCGAACAGCTCCCAACGCACCCCACGAGTTCGACTACGCTCGAGTTTCCACCGCGTCGCCGTGGCTTCCCTTTCCGGGACGCTACACACGTTATGGCGATGTGCGGGAACTTCTAACCGACCCGGACGATCGCAGCGTCGTGCTCGCTGCTGGTGACGAGATGGTTGTCGTATTTGACGGCGCCAACCTGCCGCCGCTCGAACCCGGATGGAGCCGTACTCTCTTTCTCGAGAGCCACGGTTGGGACAAGGACGCCGACCGCAACACTCTCGAACCGGACCAGCTCGAGCCGCTGCCTTTCCGCGACATGGCCACCTACGGAGAACCGTTCCCCGACACCCCGTTTCACCGCCGGTATGTCGAGCAATGGCTGACGCGGGTCGTCGAGCCCGCCGGCCGCGCCGAGACCGAGGTCTTGTCCACAGCGGCGCGCCACGGGCGGTAGGGTGCGGAGCAGTTTGAGACTGCTGGACGGCCGGTTCTCGGTCTGCCGGCTTCCAGCCGGTGCGCCGCGCCCACAAATCGACGGCAGCGAGTTTCTCTCGATCACCCAGACCGAGAACGAGTTGTCGATCGTCTGCGCGGAAGGTCGCGAGCCGGATGACGCCCAGATCGAGCCTGGCTGGAGGGCCTTGTGCGTACGC